>CAMEPN010000007.1 GCA_945931735.1 uncultured Clostridia bacterium | reverse complement strand
ATCAAGGTGATGAAGAAGCTGCACGAGATAGGCTTCAAGCTGTCCATCGACGACTTCGGCTCGGGCTATTCCTCGCTGAATATGCTCAAGGATATCCCCGCCGACGTTGTTAAGATCGACCGAGAGTTCTTTAACGGCACCGTAAACTCCCAAAAGGGCAGAGCGGTTATATCCACGGTAGTCGACCTTGCGAAAAACCTCGACATGGAGGTAATTTCCGAGGGCGTCGAAACGGAGGATCAGGTAAACTTCCTCACGGAGATAGACTGCGCAATGGTACAGGGCTATTATTTCGCGAAGCCCATGACCATAAAGTCGTTCGAGGAGCTTTGGGATGCCGATCTTGCGCAGAAGGAAAAGGACGAGAACCAAGCTTCGGAAGCCGACGCTCCCGCAGAGAGCGCGGAAACCGAGGGAACCGAAAATGGAGATACGATACATTAAGCACGGGGATATCCCGATAAAGCATTTCATAGCCGAGAACACGCGCGGGGCGGTGCTTGCCCTGCACGGCTTCGGCGGCAGCAAGGAGAGCCTCGCCATACAAAAGCTCGCGGAGCGGCTCTGCCCGAAAGGGATAGACGTTGCCGCGCCCGACTGGGAGGCGCACGGCGAGCGCGGGCGTGATTTTTCGCGGCTGTCCGTCGGCGGGTGCATTTCCGACCTGCGGGCTGCCGAGCGGTTTGTTGCCGAGAATATTTCCGACAATATCGGAGTATTCGCGACAAGCTTCGGCGGGTACATAACGCTCCTGCGAATGGAGGAGGACAGCGCCCCTTACAGGCGGACCGTGCTGCGGGTGCCCGCGGTCAATATGGCAAATTCGCTGATAAACGCCGCGCGGCTTTCCGACCCGTCCGCGTCGGAGGAAAAGGCGCGCGCCGAGGGCAGGTTTGTCCTGCGTATGGCGGAGAGATTTGAAGTTCCGTTTTCGCTTTATGAGGAGCTTGCCGCGCGCTCCTGCGTGAGAAGCTGCTTCGCATGGCGCGGCGCGGGGATATTTACGGTATACGCCGAGAACGACGAGCTTGTCCGCCGCGCGGATACCGAGGAGTTCCTGCGGCTGAATGATATCCCGTCAACGATGATGAGCGGCTGCGGCCACCGCATGGCGGAGCCTGCCGAAAAGCTCGACGAGGCGCTTGACGCCGCCGCGGAGAGCCTGACCGGCATTTTATGATAATTATTACAAGGGGTGAGCCTGATGTCTGATGTTGCGACTGCTGCAAGCGAACTTGAAGAACTGCGCGCAAAACTGAAGGACGCCGAAACGGAAATAAATAAGCTCAAGCTCTCCGTCAGGGCGGAGCAGCTTAGGGTCACTATATCCTCGGAGTATTCCAACTTCGGTCTGTGGGAATACGACATAGCGGAGGATATCTGCTATCAGTACAAGAAGCTGGGCGGGCGGTATGAAAATCACCTAGACCCCATAATACATTTCCGCGATACGATAATAAGCTGGGGCAGCGTTTACGCCGAGGATCTTCCTGTGTTCAACCGCTTCTGCGACGCAATGGAGCGAGGCGACAAGGAGGTCGGCTGCGACGTTCGCTGCGTAAACGACAACTGCGACCTCGTGTGGTTCAGATACGAGGGCAAGACGGTTTACGACGATAACGGAAAACCGATAAAGGTAGTCGGGAGAACGCTGGACGTAACTGCCGAAAAGGGCGGGATAAGTGAAACGACGGATTCCCGCCGCGACAGGCTGACGGGGCTGTATAAGATGACGTCGTTTCTGGAGCTTGTCGACGAGAAAAGGAGCGGGCTTAACCGATACAAAAGCTCCGCGCTTTTTGTTGTGCATATCGACGGCTTCGACGACATTATAAAGCATTCGGGAAAAGAATACGCCGACGATGTTCAAAAGACAGTCGGGAAGATCCTCGCCAACATGAGCGCCTGCGAGCATGACAGCTGCGCGGCGCGGAAACGCGACGGAGAATTTGTCTTTTTCCTTAGGTACAGCAGCCTTAACGCGCTGGATTCCATTGCGGCGAGGATAATCTTCACGGTCGCGGACTATCCGTTTGACGGCGGAATGTCGACCGTAAGCATAGGAATATCCACGCTTAAACCGGGCAAGAAATACGACAGCGCGTATTCCGAGGCTTCGGCTGCGCTCCGCGCGGCGGAGAGCAAGGGCGGAAACGGGTATATGCACTATTCCGGCTCCATGCTTCTTTACGACCTCTCCGACTCCGTAAAGAACGACGCCGTCGTTGAGGCGGGATCGCTCGCGGGAGCGGGACAGGTATACGAGCTTGCCCTGCGCGCGCTGTCTGGCGCGGGAGAGGTAAGCGACCGCGTAAAGCTTATGACGGATGCAATGCGCGCCGCCGCCGAATATATCGGAGTTACCAACGTCAGCGTTTATTCCCTTGAGGAAAACGGCTTCATCCGCCATATAACCTATAACACATCAAACTGCGCCGACGGGGAATGCCCGGGGGTAGAGCAGATATGCTCCGACGAGGAGCTTGGCGACGCGTTCGGCGACGAGGAAAAGATATGGCTGGACAAGCATATGCAGAACGGACAGTCGGCGGGTCTGCGGCTGATAAACGGCGCGGAGTGTGCCGAGTGCCGCTGCGTAAAGATTGACGGCAGGGTCATTGTGTATTTCGTCTTTGCTTCGACAAGCAGAGTGACGCTTCAGGCAATGGACGAAAATCTGCTCCTTCTTCTGAAAAACACAATGCAGGAGCTGTACTCGATGAAGTTCCACGAGGAAGAGTACAGATGCCGCACTATCTTTGATAACTCGGTCAAGAACGACCATCGTCTTGAGGGTTATTCCATTATCCCCGAAACCTATGAGATAGACCATGTGGGAGAAAACGCCGCGGCTCATTACGGCGTAAAGAAAGGCGATATATGCTATAAGGCGATAAGGGGGCAGGACGAGCCATGCCGCGAATGTCCCGCACGAAAGCTCTCAAGCGGGCAGCCGCTGGTATCGGTGGCGTATTATGACGAGCGCGAGCGCCGCTGGCAGAATGTAACCGCTTCGATAAACAACGATATTTCCGATAAAACGCGCTATATCATAAGCATGACGGACATAAACGACTGCCTCGGCAGGATACAGAACACCGATATGCTTACGGGCGTGATGACGCTGGACGCATTTGCAGCCGAGGCAATGCGGCTGACTGCGGGCGGCGCGGAAGGCTATTTTGTTGCTGCGATCAACATTGCGGGCTTCCGCAGCATAAACGAGGACAAGGGCTACGAATTCGGAAACTCCGTGCTTATTTCCGCAGCCGATATTCTTCAGCGCTCCGCGGGCGCGGGCGAGCTTATCTGCCGCTCCGAAGGCTCGAGATTTGTCGCGCTGTATAAAAACCACAGCAGCGAGGAGCTTAACGTAAGGCTGAATCAGCTTCTCGCGAGCATTCAGAAGCAGGTATACGAGCGCTGCGAAACGCAGATATACCTCACTGTCGGCGTATGCAGTATGAGCGACGAGCCGCTAGGGATAATGGGCGCTCTCGACCGCGCGCTGACAGCGCAGAAGACGGTCAAGAACAAGACCTATACCCACGAAAACCTTATCGCCGAATATGACAGCAAGCTGCGCAGCGACCTGCGCGAGCGCCGCTATATCGAGGAGCACATGACCGACGCGCTGGACAACAACGAGTTCAGGGTATATTATCAGCCTAAGGTCAGCATTGCGACGGGAAAGATCGTCGGCGCGGAGGCGCTTGTGCGCTGGATACGCCCGAACGGCGAGATAATTTCCCCGGGGCGCTTTGTTCCGATATTCGAGGAAAACGGCTTTATCGCGGACATGGATTTCGCGATATACCGGCAGGCGGTCGCGGATATAAAGCGGTGGATGAGGAACAACATAGATGTTCCGCTGATATCCCTCAATGTCAGCCGCCACCATCTCAGGGACGACACGTTCTCCGACAAGCTCAACGCGCTTGTCGACAGCCTCGGCGTTCCGCACGAGAAGATAGATCTCGAGATAACGGAGAGCCTGCTGACCGAGAACATAAACAAGCTTGTCGAGATAATGTCACAGCTAAAATCAACGGGCTTCCGCATTTCGGTGGACGATTTCGGCTCGGGATATTCCTCCCTTAATCTGATAACGCTGCTGCCGTTCGACACGCTCAAGATAGACGGAGGATTTTTCCTGCGCAACGAGCTGAGCGAGAAAAACAAAAAGGTCATTTCGTCCGTCGTTACGCTGGCGAAGAGCCTTAACCTCGAAACGGTATCCGAGGGCGTCGAAACGATCGAGCAGGTGAACTTCCTGCGCGGGCTGGGCTGCGACATGATACAGGGCTATTACTACTTCAAGCCGATGCCCTCTGCGGATTTCGAGCGGCTTATTTCTTCGGGAAACATATGAATTTTTATCGGGCGCGGTCAGCTTGTCGGCTGCGCCCGAAATTTTTTTATAGCAACATTGCTTTCGGTAAATTTTGTATGAATAAATCCCCTTAAACAGGCAAAAATATCAGCAAACCCGAAAAAGGGCTGTCCATACCAAATATACTGAAAGGAAACAGGCTATGAAAAATAACAGGTCAAAGAAAAGCATAAGCGGAAAGGGGCTTGCCATCGCGTCGGCGATAGGCATATGCGCGGTCGGCGCGGCGATGATAACCGCGTACAACAGCGCAATGAACCGACTGATCCCGACAAGCACGCAGACAAACTCGACAAGCACATGGGTATTCACCTCCGACACGGACGAGGACAATTCTGCCGCGGAGGTGAACAACAGCGCGTCCGGCGTTCCCCTTGAAACGGAGGACGCCGTAGAGGCAAATCTCCCCGCAGATACGGAGGAGAACGCGGAGATAGAAGAGGCAGGCGAAGCGGAGGCGGCGAACAAGCCGATAACCGCAGAGATCGGCAACATCATGCCGGTCGAGGGCGAGATATCCCACCCATTCAGCAACGGCGAGCTTGTCAAGTCGGAAACGCTCGGCGTGTGGAAAACGCATGACGGCTGCGATATCCTGTGCGAGCTTGGGACGGAGGTAAAGTCCGTGTCCGAGGGCGTAGTCAAGGAGATAAAGGACGACCCGCTGTGGGGAGTTTACGTTATCATTGACCAGTCGAACGGGCTTGAGGTGCATTACTGCGGGCTTGCGAAGGAGCTTAACGTTAAAGCGGGTCAGCAGGTAAAGCAGGGCGAGGTCATCGGAAAGACCTCCGACACCTGCCAGTGCGAGATAGTCCAGCAGCCGCATCTTCACCTCGGCGTAAAGCAGGGCGGTAAATGGATCGACCCCATGTCCGTAATGGACGCAGCGGAGAACTGATAATTAACGCATAAAAAAGGTGCCGCGCAGCAATGCACGGCACTTGTTTTATGCGGTCACTTTACGAGTATTTCCATCTGCGTTTCCTTGACGAACATTCCCATTTTCTCATAAAATGCGCGTGCGCTGTCGTTGCCCTCCCAGACGTTGAGGGTGACGTCGTAGCAGCCCTGCTCCTTTGCAAAGCTCATCACATAGTCGAACAGCAGCGTTCCGACGTGCTTTCCGCGGCAGTTTTCGTCAACGCAGAGGTCGTCGATATACAGCGTTGCGAAATCTTTCATATTGGTGGTGAACGGCTGGCGCTTGATAACGCAGAACGCGTAGCCTACCACTTCCCCGCCGTCGTCCGCGACGAATACGGGGCGGCTTTCGTCCGCGAAAATTTCCGTAAGCTCCGCGGCGGTGTATTTCGTGCTGCCCGGGATAAAGATATCGGGGCGCAGCCTCGCGTGGAGCTCAAGCACCTGCCCGAGCAGCGCGAGCACCTTTTCGGCGTCCTTTTCTTCCGCGCGTCTTATTATTATGTCCATTTCGTATTTCCTTTCCTTTGGGGTCATTTTATCCCGTATTCGCCCGAAAAACTGTCCTTTATCTGCGGGAACGGCAGAAACGGCGCGGGGTCGTCCGTATGAGGGCAGAGGAATTTCTCCATCCACACCATGCTGTACCACCGCCCGAATTTCCTGCCGCAGCGGTCGAATACCCCTATAAGGCGGTAGCCGAGGTGCGCGTGGAAATCTGCGCTGTTTTTTGTCAGATACTCGTCGTCGCGCTCCGCGTATGCTATGCAGGCATAGAGGTTGGTAATGTTCTGGAGCCTGAGCGCGCTTTCTAGGGCGGCGTACAGCAGCCTGCCTATACCGCGCCCGCTGTATCCCCGCCGCACGTAAATGCTGACCTCGGCGGAGCGGTCGTATGCGGCGCGCGCCTTAAATACTCCCGCGTAGGCATAGCCTACGGGCGTCCCGTTTTCCTCCGCGACAAGATACGGGTACTTCTCAAGGGTATGCTCTATCCTCTCGGCAAACTCCTCCGCGGAGGGCGCGGCACACTCGAACGTGACAGCCGTTTCCGTTACATAAGGCGCATATATCGCGGAAAACTCCTCCGCGTCGGCGGGAGATGCCGTTCTTATCGTAATGCTCACTTTTTCCGCCTCCGTGAATGTATTTCGACGAAATTATCATAACACAAATAAAAGTGGTTGTCAATACGGCTTTTTTTGATAAAAAACAGATAAATCCTTGAAAAAATACGGCGGCTGTGTTATACTATAATCGAGTAATTATGTTTGAGAAAGAGAAAGGCAGGTAAACAATGCAGGTCGTAGCAATAGTGGGCAGACCGAATGTCGGGAAGTCCACACTTTTCAATAAACTTGTCGGAAAGCGTCTGTCCATTGTGGACGACAAGCCCGGCGTGACCCGCGACAGAATATACAGCCGCTGCGAGTGGCTCGGGCGGGAGTTCATGCTTATTGACACGGGCGGAAAAGAACCTAAAACCGACGACGTTATCCTTGCGCAGATGCGCGAGCAGGCAATGCTTGCGATAGAGCGCGCCGACGCGATAATTTTTGTTACCGACATCACCACCGGCGTCACCGCGAACGACGCGGACGTTGCGTCAATGCTCATGCGCAGCGGAAAGCCCGTTGTCCTCGCGGTAAACAAGGTCGACGGCATAGGCGAGCCGCCGCCCGAGATATACGAGTTCTATAACCTTGGTCTGGGCGACCCGATTGCGGTTTCCTCCGTCCACGGACACGGTACGGGCGACCTTCTCGAGGCGGTGTTTGAAAATCTTCCCCCCGAGGAGCCAGACCCCTATGACGAGGACGCGATAAAAGTCGCCGTTATCGGAAAGCCGAATGTCGGCAAATCCTCCCTCATCAACTTCATCGCGGGCGAGGAGCGCTCTATTGTTTCCGACATCGCGGGAACAACGCGCGACGCTATCGACAGCGAGGTAACGCGCGGCGAGGACAAGTATGTTTTCATAGACACGGCGGGAATGCGCCGCAAGGCGAAAGTGACCGAGAATATCGAGCATTTCAGCGTGCTGCGCGCGCTTATGGCGGTCGACAGGGCGGACGTATGCGTTATCGTTATCGACGCGACGGTCGGCTTTACCGAGCAGGACAGCAAGGTCGCGGGCTACGCCCATGACAAGGGCAAGGCGTGCGTTATCGCGGTCAACAAATGGGACGCGGTCGAGGACAAGACCGACAGGACGATGCAGGAGTTCACGAAAAAGCTCGAGGTGGATTTCTCGTTCATGTCCTACGCGCCGTTCGTATTCATCTCCGCGAAAACGGGTCAGCGCATAGACAAGCTGTTCGAGCTTATAAAGCTAGTTCACGAGCAGCACGGCATGAGGATATCCACCGGCGTGCTCAACGATATGCTGAGCTATGCGACGTCGCGCGTTCAGCCGCCGTCCGACAAGGGCAAGCGGCTCAAGCTGTACTACATGACGCAGGCGGGAACAAATCCCCCGAATTTCGTCGTGTTCTGCAACAGCAAGGAGCTTTTCCACTATTCCTACCAGCGCTATATCGAGAACCAGATACGCGACACGTTCGGGCTGGATAAGACCCCGATAAAGCTGACCGTCCGCGAGAGAGGCGAATGATGGATAAGATCATCCGCGATTACTACAAGGCGCATATTTCCGTCCCGATACGCTTTGCGGTCGTGACGGCGATATGCATCGGCGCTTTTTTCCTTACGGGGATATTTTCGCGCGATAATACGTTCGCGGCGGGGATAATCGTTTCGGCTTTCCTCGTCGGCGTTTTCATATGGGCGGCGGTCGACGTGTTTTTTATTGCCCCGCATAAATTCCGCAGGGATATGGAGAAAATGCCCGAAAGCGACCGCGAAATTATCGTTTCGGGCTATGACAAGGCGGCGAAGATCGGAGCGCGCCGCTTCTACAAGGACGGCTTCCTGCTGTTTTATTCATACAGGAGGATCGTTGTGCTGCGGTATGACGAGATAGTGTCCGCGGAGCCGAAAAGCTCCCGCGGGGAGAATATTTTCCTGAAGCTGTCGGACGGGCGGACGGTGCTTATGCCGGTGCTCCCGAACGAAAACGGCGCGGTGCTGCTCGCGGCGCTGCTCGAACAGGCTCCGGAGATAAAAATATACATAAACGGCAGGCTGATGAACGACGAACAGCCCGACGCCGACGGAAAGGACAACAATGCAGAATGATGTGGCTATGCTTTATAATCATGCTCGCCCTCCCCTATCTTCTGGGCGGCATCAATACATCAATAATCGTGACAAAGATCCACACGGGAAAGGATATCCGCACCATGGGCAGCGGAAACGCGGGTCTTACAAACACCCTGCGCACGCAGGGCAAGGCGGCGGCGGGCATAGTGCTGCTCGGGGACGTGGCTAAGGCGGTCGCTTCGGTGCTGCTGGTCCGGCTGGCGTTTTTCCTGCTCGCGGGGATAAACACGGGCGACCCCGCTTCGGGCATGACTTGGGCGGAATATATAGCGGGATTTATGTGCATGGTAGGTCATATTTTCCCGATTTATTACGGATTTAAGGGAGGAAAGGGCGTGCTTTCCGCCGTTTCGGCGATATTCGTGCTGGACTGGCGGACGGGGCTTATCCTCATGGCGGTGTTTATCACGATCGTCGCGATAACGCGCTATGTTTCGCTCGGGAGCTGCATTTCCTCCGCGCTTTTCTGCGTATGCACGCTGTTTCTGAGCCGTTTTGCGGATAATGACCCCGCGTGGCTCATAAACTTCTTTATCGCCGCGTTCATGGGCGCGCTGGTCATTTTTATGCACAGAGGAAATATACACCGTCTTCTGACCCACACGGAAAAGAAGCTCGGCGAAAAATCAACCTAAGGAGCAGAAAATCATGGCAAAGATCACTATTCTCGGCTGCGGCTACGGCACTGCGCTCGGGGTATTATACAGCACCTACGGCCACGAGGTCGTGACATGGACAAAATTCGAGCAGGAGGCGGAGCAGCTCCGCACCGACAGAGAGCACAAGCGCCTTTTGAAGGGAGTTAAGCTCCCCGATAATCTCGGAGTAACTACCGACCCGCGCTGCGTTTCGGGCGCGGATATAGTCGTTATATGCATACCGTCGCCGTTTTACCGCGAGGCTGTCTGCGCGGTGAAGCCGTATATCGACCGTTCGACCGTTATCGTAAACGCGAGCAAGGGTCTTGAGCAGCCGACGGGGCTTCGCCTTTCCGAGGTCATTCGTCAGGAACTGCCCGAAAATCCTATCGCGGTGATAACAGGCCCCTGCCATGCGGAGGAGATCGCGCGGTTTGTCCCGACGACGGAGGTATGCGCGGGATACGAACCCGAAACGGCGCAGTATCTTCAGCACACGCTCGCGAACGAATGCTACCGCATATATATAAACGACGACATAACGGGCTGCGAGCTTGGCGGCGTGCTTAAGAACCCTATCGCGCTGGGCTGCGGCATTGCGCGCGGAATGGGTCTTGGGGACAATGCGGTCGCTGCGCTGATGACAAGGGGCATGACGGAGATAACCCGCCTCGGCGTTGCGCTCGGGGCGAACTGGAAGACCTTTACGGGCATGGCGGGACTGGGCGACCTTATCGTCACCTGCACCTCGCTCCACTCGAGAAACTACCGCGCGGGAAAGCTTATCGGCGAGGGCGTTCCCGCGGCGGAGGCAGTCGCGCAGGTCGGCACTGTCGAGGGCTACACCAACAGCATAATCGCATATGACCTTGCGAAAAAGCACGGCATCGACACGCCGATAATCGAGCAGATAGTCAAAATATGCTACGAGGGAAGCGACCCGAAGAAGTCCATATCCGCGCTTATGACCCGCGAAAGCAAGCACGAGCGCGAGGTTTTCTGGATGGACTGATCTTCTGACGCTCGGACGGAGGGCTTATGGCAGAAAAAATTCCCGCAACGCTGGAACAGCAGCTTGAAAAGCTTAAGGAGCGCGGCTGTATAATCGAGGACGAGGAAAGGGCGCTCGAAACCCTGAAATACATCAATTATTTCAGACTGTCGAACTATTTCGAGCCGTTCCGCGTCGACAAAAAGCATTATGAAGAGGGCACGTCGTTCGACAGGATACTTGGCATTTACGAGATGGACAGGAAGCTGCGCAGCATTCTTATCGCGGCTCTCGAGGAGATAGAGATCGCGCTGCGGGCGACGGTGTCGAATTACCACGCGCTGAAATACGGCGCGCTCGGGTACCTCAATCCCTCCACCTTCGACCACAGGCACATACACAGCAGCTTCATGTCCCGCGTCAAGCACCTTATTGAATCCAACAGCGACATGGAGTTCGTCAAGCACTACAACACGAAATACAACGGCTGCTTCCCGCTTTGGGTGGTGATGGAGCTGTTCAGCTTCGGCACGCTTGCGTTCTTTTACAAGGATATGCATACCTCGGACAAGAAAGAGATCGCGGAGGAGTATTACGGCTGCTCCTATTCCGAGATGGACAACTGGATATTCTGCCTTAACGAGCTTCGCAACTACTGCGCGCATTACAACAGGCTTTACGGGGTCACTTTCCCGGTCGAGCCGAGAACGCCGCGCGGGTTTGAGTTTGAGCTTCAGCCGAATGTTTTCGGGTATATCATCGTGATGAAGCAGCTTTATCATGATCACAAGCACTGGAACGAGCGCGTCGTTAAGCCGATAACAAGGCTAATCAGAAAAACCGAGGAGATAGCGCGGCTGTCCGACCTCGGCTTCCCCGACGGGTGGGAGAAAATGATCGCGTTCGATGACGAATAAACGGCGGCGCCGCGCAGGAACTGTGCGGTTTTGCCATATTTTATCGGAAAAGGAGTGAGCGTAATGGCGGAGAAATTCGGGAAATTCATCGAAACAGGCGGAAAAAGCATGGACGAGATAAGAAGCGAGATCCGCCGTATGCTTAATAAAAGCTCCGACCAAACCACAGAGGATATCCCCGCCGCCGACAGCACCGCCGAGGCGATACGCCGAAAAATAGCCGCCGTTGTTGACGACGCGAAAAGGACTGCGCAGAGCGTCCCGCGCGCCGAAAAGATACCGCCGCGCCCCGACCGCGCGAACATCAGCTATGTTACGGGAAAGCCCGTCGCTCCGCGGGAGCTGACCGCCGACGAGCTTGCCTATCCGCCCGAGCCGCCCCGCTCCGTCGCTGCTTCTATCGAGGACGGAACCCGCCCCGAGGACAGAACCTGCCCCGAAGACGTATGCCGCCTGCAAGACGCCGCGATAAACGAGCGGATAGCCGAGATGAGAAAGCTCAACGAGATATTCTACAACGGGTATATGCTCAAGCGTTGCGCCGAGGAAAGCATAGTCAAGCAGGGGCTTTTTATGGCTGACGTTACGGACGACTACGGCAGGAGGGCTTTCTGCGGAACGCCGCGCCCGATTTACGCCGCGCTCTCCAACGCGCAGCTAAGGACTTATTTTACATGGAGAACAGATGTCCGCAGGGGCGTTTACAGCGAAACCGACAAGCCGTATGTTCAGCTTTACTGCTACGAGCTTCTGAATATTATCGGGTGCATTTCGGCGGCGGACGCGTTCGGGCGGCTGCTCGATTTGTGGGAAAACGCGCGCGGGTGGGCAGGCTGGCTGGACGAGGCAATGCCGCGCTGGCTAAAGGATTTCTATGCCTACAACGACATTTCGGAGCAGTACCCCGACATTTCCGCCTGCCTTAAATGGGGCGGCGGGGTAGCCGACGAAAAGGCGGCGGCAATGTTCGACAGGCATTACGAGGGCTGTCTGGAGCGGCTGATGGAGTATTCCGCATATAACCTGCGCGGGAGCAGGTTCATGACGGAGGACGGCGCTAAGCTCATGGACGGCGCGCTTACGGCGGTGCTGTCGGCGCTGGACGGGTATCTCGCCGAGCGGGGGATATCCCTTTTCGAGATACTCTGCGGCAGGCTGAAAAAGGATTTCTCGTGGACGCCGTTCGCGGGAGCGTATGTAAATCTTGACCGCATGGGAAAGTTCCGCGCGGTGAGGATAAACGCGCTGGAGCGGTACTGCGTAAAGCGCGGCGAGCCTGTCCTCGAGCGGCTGGAGCCTGCGCCCTGCCGCGGGTTTATCGGCTTTGTCCTCAAAAGCACAGAAGCGGAGCTGCGCCGCGCGACGGGCTTCCGCCATAGCCTGACCCCGAATATAACCATGGCGCTGAACGACTTCCGCAACCGCGACAAGCTTATCGCGGCGGTGTCAGACGAGGAATTTACAAGGGTCATTTCCGAGGCGGTAAGGGAATGGTGCGCGAAAAGGGGCATACGTCCCGCGGAAACGAAAAGCGCCGTTAAGCCGCGAAAGGGCGCTGTTTCGGACGAAACACTGCCGGAAACGCCGCGCGAGCCGCTGAATATCTTTATCGACGTATCCCGCCTTGCGGATATCCGCGAGCAGTCGGACGAGCTGACGAAAAAGCTGATAATCGACGAGGAAGAGGAGATACCCGCCGCCCGCGCGGAGGATATCAGTGCGGAAATAGCCGAGGAGGACTTTTCGGAGCGCGTCGCAGAGTGCACGGGGCTGTCGCGCGATTTTTCGGAGCTTCCCGACGGCTGGCGGGAGTTTGCCGCGCGGCTCGGCGAAACGGAGCTTTCGGTGCTCTCGGCGCTTGTCTGGGGGAATGCGCAGGAATACTGCCGCAGCATTGGCGAGCTGCCCGAGGCGGTTTTTGAGCGGATAAACACCGCAGCGCTGGATACCGTGGCGGATATTGTGATCGAAAACGGGGAGCTAATCCCCGATTACGAGGAGGATATACGGCGGGTGATCGCGTGTGAGGGCGTGTGATTTCATTGCGTTTTCACATTTTTGTTATTCATTAATCAAATTCATGGGTTATTATATAGTCACAACAACGAAATACAGCAACACCCACCGAACAGGCGGCAGACGACAATAAAAGTCAAATGTCGTTTTACATAAATATACCTCCCCTTGTTTTCTGTGCGTTTTCCTTCCTTTTTTCGCACAGATCACCAACCCCCGCAGCTGCACACTGCGGGGGATTTTTTTGTTTTTGGGATAATGTCGTGATTTGGAATAAATTTCTCTCAAAAAAATGCGGAAAACATTTGACAAATCGGAAAAAATATGCGACAATAATATCATGGGGGCAGTTCTTCAAGACAGGCTGCCGTAACGGGTACAGGAGAAAAATACAGACATTCATCGGAGTTGAAAATCATGAAATTATTCAAAAAAACGGTATCGCTCCTGCTGGCGGCGGCGGTCGCGCTGGGCGGAATGACTGTTTCCTTTGCGGAAACGGAGATAATCGACAGCGCCGAAAAGTCCGACACTGCCGTTGTCATCGAAACGGGAGAAGACGAAAGCGAGGACAGCACGCCCGAGAGCGGCGTCGACCTGTCCGACACGACCTACACGCCCGAGGACATCAGCACCTACACCAAATGGGACGGAAAAACCAAATTCGCCGCAGGGACGAATTACTACATAGACTCTAAGGTCAAGGTCAAAAGCAGCTTTACGCTTCCCGAGGGGAGCAGGCTTATCGTCTGCGGCGGCGCCCAGCTTCTGATATACAGCGACGGCAAGCTGAATGTCCGCGGAAATCTTGTCGTCGAGCCGAAGGGCAGCCTTACCGTTTCGGGAAAGGTGAACCTTTATGAGGGCGGCGGCATCGAATGCTACGGAACGTTTTCCGCAACGAAAAGCACGGTCATAAATATTATGAGCGAATTTGTCGTAAGACACAGCGCAAAAGCGGTATTTTCGGGCAATGTCAACATATACAAAACAGGAATGTTCCTTAATTACGGTCAGACGACGCTGACGGCAAATTCCGTTACCAAAATCACGGGCGAATGGCAGACCGCGGCAGACGGACGGCTTTATTGCAGGGGCTATTACGCGGTAACGATAAACGGCCGGTCAACTCAGGCGGGATATTTCTCGCTCGGGGGCGAGCTTGTCAACAGCGGTGTTTTTGTTTTTGAAAGCACGGTGAGATATTTCAAGACGAAAACGGCGCGCTTTGCCGTGTCGAAGAGCAGCCGCCTTATCGACTACCGCAACGGCACCGACACGACGGCGGGCAATATCGGCGGAAAGACCGACGTCGGCGCTAAGGGAATAGATGTTTCCTATGCGCAGGGCGCTATCGACTGGGCGGAGGTAAAACAGGCTGGCATTCAGTTCGCGATGATACGCGCGTCGCGCGGCGCGGTAGGAAGCAAGCCGATGGCAAAGGACACCACGTTCGACTATAACATAACCGAAGCGTCGAAGAACGGCATTAAGGTCGGCGTATATCACTATCTGTACGCGACGACTGTTGCCGAGGCAAAGAAAGAGGCGCAGTTCTTCCTCAAGACCATATCGGGCTACAAGATAGACTACCCCGTAGTGCTCGACGTCGAGGAGCAGTATCAGGCTAACCTCGGAAAGACGAAGATTACCAACATCGTCAAGGCGTTCCTCGACGAGATCAGCGCCGCGGGCTATTATGCTATGCTCTATTCCAACAAGGCATGGCTGACGAATTATCTCGACATGAGCAAGCTCTCCGGCTACGACGTATGGCTCGCCCAGTGGAACGAGGTTCCTACATACAATGGAGAGTTCGGTATGTGGCAGTATTCCGCGAAGGGCATTGTTTCGGGAATAAACGGCTATGTCGACCTGAACCTCTCCTATAAGGACTACACAAAGATAATCAAAGAGGGCGGGTATAATATGGTTGCCGCCGCGGCGTGACGCTGAAAAAGATATCAAAGACTGAGAGAATCCGGTTCTTCTCAGTCTTTGTTTTTTGTGCCGTAACTGATTTTCTTGCGACAGCGTTTTCGTAATCGTTTACCACAAAAAAACTGTATAAATTTTGTCAAAAAAGCACAACAAATTTCCCTTTGTTTTGTTCTAATATACAGTTATCAATCTTTTTACTTGAATTTTTGGAGAAAGCGGTGTATAATTAGAGTGTAGTAATATATCGCAACATTGAAAGGGGTTATAACTTAAATGAAATCACCGTTCACAAGTGATGAACTGAAAAAACAGCTTGAAACCATTTTGGAGTACGACTTCAGAACCGACGCTAAGGACGCTACCGTAACTCAGGTATACCGTGCGCTCTCCTCTATCGTTGTAAACTACCTCAAGGAAAAGCGCAGCGAATTTATGCGCGACTGCAATTCCAAGGGCAGGAAGCAGGTGTACTACCTCTCCATGGAGTTCCTTATGGGGCGCTCCCTCAAGACAAGCCTGTACAACCTCGGTATGCAGGACGAGGCTAAGAAGGCTCTCGACGAGATAGGCGTAAAGATAGATCAGGTTTACGAGGAAGAGCCGGACGCAGGTCTCGGAAACGGCGGTCTTGGCCGTCTTGCGGCTTGCTATATGGACGCGCTCGCTACCTGCGACTATCCCGCGACAGGCTACTCCATCCGCTATGAATACGGTATCTTTAAGCAGAAGATAGTTGACGGCTGGCAGACAGAGCTTCCCGATAACTGGCTCCCCGGCGGCGGCGCATGGCTCGTTCCCGTTCCCGATCAGGCGGTAGAAGTCCGCTTTGACGGTCAGATAAAGGAATACTGGGACAACAACTACCACCACCTCGAGCACGTCAACTACAACAGCGTAAACGCCGTACCCTACGATATGTATGTTTCCGGTTACGACAGCAAGGGCGTTTCCAAGCTCCGCCTGTGGAGCGCGGAGAGTATGTCCTTCGATATGAGCTCCTTCAACACCGGTGACTACGCGAAGGCTCTGGGCGCGAACAATATCGCGCACTCCATCTCCAAGGTGCTCTACCCCAACGATAACCACGCAGAAGGCAAGGCTCTCCGCTTAAGACAGCAGTATTTCATGTGCGCGGCTTCTATCGGCGATATCGTTATGCGCCACATGAAGGTTTACGGCACGCTCGATAACTTCCACGAGAAGGTTGCTATCCATATCAACGACACTCACCCCACGCTCGCTATTCCCGAGCTGATGAGAGTTCTGCTTGATGAATGCGGCTACGGCTGGGATCAGGCATGGCATATCGTTACAAACGTTTTCGCGTACACCAACCACACCGTCATGGCGGAGGCTCTCGAGAAGTGGGACAAGGATCTTATCGAGAAGATACTCCCGAGAATTTTCACCATCATCTGCGAGATAAACCGCCGCTACTGCGAGGACCTTTACAACAGAATGCAGGACTCCGGCCGCGTTTCCAAGATGTCCATTATACAGGACAACAAGGTGCACATGGCGAACCTCTGCGTTGCCGCTTCTCACAGCGTAAACGGCGTTTCCAAGCTCCACAGCCAGATAATCAAGGACGACGTGTTCCATCTTCAGGCGCTGGATAAGCCGCACCAGTTCAAGAATGTCACCAACGGCATTGCGTACCGCCGCTGGCTGCTCCAGAGCAATCAGGGTCTTACCGACCTGCTTTCCGAGTGCATCGGCGAGGGCTTCAAAAAGGACGCGAGCGAGCTTATCAAGTTCCAGGTATTCGCAAACGACAAGTCCGTTCTCGAGCAGCTCGGCAAGATAAAGAGAGCAAACAAGGAAGCGTTCGCGCAGTATGTTGAAAAGACAACCGGCACCAAGCTGAACCTCGACAGCATTTTCGATGTTCAGGTAAAGCGCCTGCACGAATACAAGCGTCAGCAGCTCAACGCGCTGAACATTATCGCGGACTACAACTACCTCAAGCAGAACCCCGACGCTCCGTTTGTTCCCAAGACATATATTTTCGCTTCCAAGGCGGCTCCCGGCTACTATATCGCAAAGCAGATCATCAAGATGATATGGTGCATCGGCGAGGAGATAAAGCATGATCCCAAGCTGCGCGAGAAGCTGAGCGTTGTATTCCTTGAGGACTACCGCGTTACGCTGTCCGAGATACTCATGCCTGCGGCGGAGGTTTCGGAGCAGATATCCCTTGCGGGAACAGAGGCTTCCGGCACGGGCAATATGAAGCTCATGCTCAACGGCGCGCTCACCCTCGGCACCTACGACGGCGCGAACGTCGAGATACACGAGGCTGTCGGCACCGACAACATCTTCATCTTCGGCATGAGAACAAACGAGGTCAACGAGCTTCGCATGAGGGGATACAATCCTCAGAGCTACATCGACAGAAACCCCGTTATCCGCGACGCAGTTCAGCGTATGTACAACGGCATAAACGGCGCGACCTTCGAGGAGCTTGCGAACACTATCAAGTTCAAGGATTTCTACATGGCGCTTGCGGACTTCGACAGCTATCGCGGAACACAGCAGTATATCAGCGAGGTTTATCAGAACGCCGAGGAATGGAACAGAAAGTCGCTCTACAACATTGCGGGCGCGGGCCGCTTCTCTGCGGACAGAGCCGTTACCGACTATGCGAACGACATCTGGAACCTCAAGTAATTCCGACAAACACACTTATTGTACGGCGCGGCGGCAATACTTCCGCGCCGTTACTGTTGATATGCTGATACAAAAGGAGCTGTTTTTATGAGTCTGCCGCTGTTTGACTGCTTCGACACCGGCTATAAGCACCCGTTCGGCGCGCTGCGGCGCGGTCAGCCGAGCATTTTCAACGTCCGCATTCCGAAATATATGCAGGTAAGCGGGCTTACGCTTGTCATGTTCCGCCCGGGATATAAGGAGCGCTTTATCGAGCTTGTCATACAGGACGAGAGCGGCGACGATAACATCTACTCCGCCGTTTTCACGCCGAACAACACGGGACTTCAC
>CAMEPN010000006.1 GCA_945931735.1 uncultured Clostridia bacterium | reverse complement strand
TGGTAAACGACTGCCTTGCAGGACTTCTCGGTCGGCGTCTTGAGGAACGCGCAGATGTCCTCGATAGTGTGGATATCGGGGGTGTGGACTTCGGTAAGCGGCTCGGACACCTCGTCGCGGGTGTTCGTGATTATGCTTTCCGCAGCCTCCATGTTAGCGCGGTAGCCGCAGTGCTTGCATATTGCGATGCTGTCCTCTCCGACGGGGGTGAGCAGCATAAATTCGTGAGAGATGCTTCCGCCCATCATGCCGCTGTCGGACGCGACGGAAATTACCTCCGGAACGCCGCAGCGCGCGTAAATGCGCTCATATGCCTTGTGGCAGCGGTCGTAATACTGCTCGAGATCCTCCTGCGAGGTATGGAAGGAGTATGCGTCCTTCATGGTAAATTCGCGCACGCGGATAAGACCGCCGCGGGGACGCGCCTCGTCGCGGAACTTGGTCTGTATCTGATATATCATAAAGGGGTATTTGGAGTAGCTGTTCGCGTATTCGCGCACGAGCTGCACCGCTGCTTCTTCGTGGGTCATTCCGAGCACCATGGGCTGCTTGTTTCTGTCGTTAAAGCGCAGCAGCTCGCTGCCGATAGACTCATATCTGCCGCTCTCCTGCCACAGGCTCGCGGGCATAACTACGGGGAACATTACCTCCTGCCCGTCGATAGCGTCCATTTCCTCGCGGATTATCTGCTCTATCTTGCGGGTGATGCGCTTGAGCGGCATGAAGTTGGAGTAAATTCCGTTTGCGACGTACTTGATGTATCCGCCGCGTACCATGAGGGCATGGCTGTCTATCTGACAGTCGGAGGGGCGCTGCTTAAAGCGGTCGCCAACCAGTTTTTCGAGTTTCATTTTATTTCTTCCTTTCGTTTGAGCGGTCAGAGGGCAGTAAAAAAGCCCCGAGCCGCGTTATACGGCTCAGGGCGAACGAGCAAACGTCCGCGGTACCACCTGAATTCGGATAGCTCCGCACTCCGCCGGCATTCACACCGGCTTTCCCGATAACGGCGGGCGCCGTCGCCGCCTACTCCGCGAAAACGCGGTTCGGGGCGCGCTCAAAGATGGGTTCGGCAGCTTTCTCCCCGACGGCTCGCACCACACGCCGCCTCTCTGAAAGGGTTCCCGCGCCTACTGTTTCTTCTCACAGCTTTACCCACATATTATATCACGCATTTTTATTTTTGTCAATACCGCCAAGCGGGAAAGGGACGGTGTTTTTCATAAAAAGGCGGGAACAGCTGTCCCCGCCAAAATCCTGTTACCTAGTTATCAGAGCGCGAGCAGAGCCTCTTCTGCGGCTGTGCCGTCCTCGTGAACGATGATATAATAGTAGCCGTCGGAGGTTTCGCCGCGAACCATTCCCGCGAGGGAAGCCGCCTGAGCCTCGTAAAGGCTTTCCTTTTCCATGTCGTTAAGGTATGCCCAGTAGCTGTCGAACTGCTCTCTGAGAACTTCCTCGCTGCCTGCCGCGGGCTTCGCGATGAGGATTCTGTTGAGGTGTACGCTCATCATGTTGCCTGAGAAATAGAACTCCTCGCAGAGCGCGGGGTCAATGCTGAACTGAAGCATTGCTTCCTCGGCATCGGTGACCTCCATCATTGCGGGCCATTCAACCGCGCCGAGAGCTGCCTCGGCATACTGCGCCGCGCGTGTGTCCGCATTTGAGGGAACCTCGGCTGTTTCGTTGGTGTCAGCCGTATCGCCTGTGTCGGCAGGAGCGGTTTCCGATGTGTTTGATGTTTCGGAAGTAGCCTCGCTTGTGGAAGTTACCGAGGAGGTAGCCTCGGAGCTGTTGGAAGAGGAGTTGTTCGCGTTGTTGGAGCAGCCCGTTACTGCCAGAGCGAGCGCGGATAAAATTACGGATAATGTGATTATTCTTTTCATGATCAAACCTCCATTGCTGCGACAGCGTCAGCCGCTGCCGAGCCGTTTTCGCTTACAAAAATATAATAGTAGCCGTCAGCCGTTTCGCCCGAAACCGAGCCGTCGACTACCGCCTCCTGAGTGGGATAATCCGCCGCGGAGGTCTTGATATAGTCGAAGTGGGAATCGACCTGCGACTTCACCGTTTCCTCGTTGCCCTCGGAGGGCTTAACGATGACAATTCGCGCAAGGTCAACGCTCGTATAGGGGAGAGCAACATAGTAGTCCTCGCAGAGCGAGAGGTCTATCCCCATAAAGGAATATGCCGCGTCGGCAGTTTCCTCGGTGATAAGCTCCATATCGGGCCACTGCGCCGCGCCGAGCGCCGCTTCGGCATACTCCGCCGCCCTGCTTTCGGAAACATTTTCGTCAGAGGTGTCCTCGGACGTTCCGCTTTCGGCGGGAGCAGTTTCACTTTCGGCGTCGGAGCTGCTTTCGGACGTTGTATCGGACGTGCTTTCGGACGAAGCGGACGAGGTATCGGATACCGCTTCGGAAGAGCTGTCGGCAGAATTGTTGTTGTTCGCGGAACAGCCTGCGAATGCCGCTATGGACAGTATCGCTGCCGCCGCAAGGAGTTTCTTCATAAGTATGCTTCCTTTCCTGTTCTTTTGTTCTTTATCTGTCAGATATCTGTATAATGTCATTTGCTCCGGTAAGTTTCAGTCATGCTTTGCGAGGTGCTTCAAAAGCGGCGCGGGGAGGGAATATTTCTCCTTGTCGCGCCACGGTATGTCCTCAAGGGTAACAACGCGCGGGTCGTTGAAAACGCGGCGGATAAACTCCTCGTCCATATACTTCGACGCGGGCTTCGGGAAGCCGTT
This sequence comes from uncultured Clostridia bacterium, assembly GCA_945931735.1. Lineage (GTDB taxonomy): Bacteria > Bacillota > Clostridia > Oscillospirales > Ruminococcaceae > CAG-115. The sequence continues at coordinate 15,785 of CAMEPN010000006.1, read as the reverse complement.
TTCGTCGAGGACAGGTCTGCCGCGCTCGCCCGTTTCGTAGACAAATCCGCCCCACCACGGCAGCCACCACAGCCATTCCGCGCCGTCGCGCTGCATTTCATCGGGGTCGGGTATAGCGCCGCATTCGGAGAGCGTTGCGAGCTTTCCGAAAGTATAGCTAGTCACCTCGCGGTACTTTTCGAGCTGCGACGCGTGCGTTGGCGGGTCGGTGTAGATGTCCTCGCCGACTATGTCGAATGTATTCGGGTGCACCGCCATGCACTTATTCTGCCCGTTCCACACCCAGATTAAATTAGTGAGTTTGTGGTAATTCATGAAACGGTCGAAGATCGTGTACCAGAGCTTTTTGTATGCGGCGACGCTTTCCTCGCCGCGGTTTCCCCACCAGAACCAGTTTCCGTTCGCCTCGTGAAGCGGACGCCAGAGGACGGGGATATCCTCGTCACGAAAGACCTTGAGCGCCTCTGCGACCATGTCTATCTCACGGATAATGAAGTCGTTTTCGGGCGTGCCGTCGGTGACTGCGCGAATGATGTCGAAGCTTGTTTTGTGGTCATATCCCGTGGTTTTGTAGTAAAAGGAGGACGACTTATGAATGTCATTCATATCGTCCGGCGCGTACCAGTGCCAGCACATCGTGAGTATGCCGCCGCAGCGTCTTGCCCAGTCGAGCGCGCGGTTTATCTGATCGTAGCCGCCGCCCAGCCCGCTTATTCCCATGAAATCATAGCCGCGTATCGCGGGGAGCTTTCCGCAGGCGTTGTAGTAGACAAGGTCCTCAAGCTCGCTTTCAAAAAGATACTGCTGTCCCGAGATGTATTTTTTTCCTTTGCACGCTTTCAGAAAATCGAAAAGTCTTTTCGTGTTTGGCGTAGGGTCGTCGGTGACAAGCCTGTCCGCCGAAATTTCCCTGTTGTCGAGCGCTTTCATCAGCGCGTCAAAATCCGTCCTGTAACCCATATCGCACCTCCGTGATACCGTACTGTTGTACTATGACATAAACAAAGCTATTATACAGTATAAATTGAAAAAAATCAAGAGGCAATTATCTTTTTCGGCGGAACACGGTGCTGTTCAGGTTCTGTAAGCGTATTATACACACTATAACGGTATAATGTGTGTAAACGCTCTGAATATTCTGTGAAAAGGGAAGCGGCAATTTTTACTAAAAAACGCCGAAAACGGCTGTGCGACTTTCGGAACAGTGTCCGAGCAAAATTTACGCAAAAAAAACAACCGTGCACTTCTGCACGGCTGTTTAAGGTTTTAATGCTTGACCGGAACGTTGTTATTTCGGCTCGGCGAATTACTCGCCTCTCTGCTTAGCGAAGCACTCGCTGCAAAGAACGGGTCTGTCGCCCTTGGGCTCGAAGGGAACTCTTGCAACGCCGCCGCAGTTAGCACAGGTAGCCTCAAAGAAGGTTCTCGCACCTCTGCCTGCGTTCTTCTTAGCGTCGCGGCAAGCCTTGCATCTCTGGGGCTCGTTTACGAAGCCCTTTTCAGCGTAGAATTCCTGCTCACCTGCTGTGAAAACGAAGTCTGCGCCGCAGTCCTTGCACTTTAAAGTCTTGTCAGTGTACATAAGTAATACCTCTTAAAAATTTTTTTGCCCAGTCGGATTTACACCGACACCTTTGATAAACAACGCTCTGAAATTAAGCTATTGGGTCATGTTTTAGGGAACCGCCTGCGGAGCTTTGCGCGCGCCCTCGCTATGGCGTTGTCCACTGATTTCCTGTCCTCGCCTGTCCTCTCGGCAATTTCGGCGTATGAAAGCCCCATTATTACGCCCTCAAGGCACCTGCGTTCCATATCGGTAAGCTCCGTTCGCATACCCCTGCGGAATTCCTCTGTGCTTTCGCGGGCGATAACGCGCTCCTCGGGAGATGGTGAGAGATCCGCCATTTCCATCATCTCGTCCTCGTCGGCGAACCTTGCGGCGCGCTTTGCGGAACGGTCTACCGTATTTTTCATGCGGTTAGCGATACAAGTCTGTGCAAAAGCGGCAAACGAGCCTTTTTCGCAATCGTACCCGCTTATGGCGGAGAGCAGCGCCTGCATTCCGTCGGAAACAAGCTCTTCGTAGTCTGCGTCGCGGGAATACCGCCGCGCAATGGCAAAAACCAGCTTCAAATACCTTGAGATAAGCTCTGCGGTTTCGCCGTTATCGCGTGAGCCGCTAAGCAGCTCCTCATCGCTCATAGAAGAAAAATCCGTCATAAACAAAGCTACCGATCGTTTGATTGTTAAACTTTTACACTTTAGTCATTATAGCACGTTTCGCAAAATTTGTCAATGGAATTTCATTAAATTAAATGAAAAACGACTTTTTTTATGAAACAGGCGCTCTGCTTTTATGCAAAACGCCCATTATAAATTATAAGCTTACATATCGGTCTGCGCATATTTTGCTCTGCCGTCCCTGAAGATATTTCCGCCGACGCAGTCAATTGCGACGATAAGCGGAAACTTCTCGAAATTCAGCCGCTTAACGCTTTCGCAGCCAAGATCCTCGAATGCAATGACGTCGCATTCGGTTATGCATTTGCAGGCGAGAGCGCCCGCTCCGCCGACTGCGCAGAAATACACCGCGCCGTTTCTGACGATCGCGTCGCAGACTGCCTGCGAGCGCTCGCCCTTTCCTATCATTGCGGAAAGCCCCATGTCCAGCATATCGGGTGAATATACGTCCATTCTCCCCGAGGTGGTCGGGCCACAGGAGCCGATGACCATTCCGTCCTTAGCGGCGGTCGGACCGGCGTAATATATCGCCGCGCCGTCAAGCTCATACGGGAGCGGCTCGCCCTTTGCGATAAGCTCCTTTATGCGCTTATGAGCCGCGTCGCGCGAGGTATATACCGTCCCCGAAAGGAGCACCTTATCGCCCGCGCGCAGCGTCTTTGCCTTTTCCTTTAATTCGTTCGTATTAAGCTCTGTCATTTATTTGTCCTTTGCTATGCCGAGAATACTGCGGTATCAGAAGCCGCCGAAGCCGCCAAATGCGTCGGAGCTCATATCGTCGTCGGAGCTGTCCTCGCTGCTTCCGCCGCCGAAGTTCCAGATAGACGCGTCGTCTGCGGAGGGCGCCTCGGGATCCTTTGCCGCCTCGGGCGCGGGAGCGGGTTCAGCATTGTCTGCGGCCGAGGATCCGTCGTCGCCGAAGTTTCCTGCCTTCTCCATTGCCTCGAGCTGTGCCTGAAGGTCTGCCCACGGGTCGCTCATGTCGATCTTGGGAGAAGCCTTTTCCTGCTCCGGCTCGGGTTCGGGGGTATCAATAGCAGCGCCGAGCATACCCAAGCTTGCCTCCGCGTCACGGAGCGCCTTCATAAGCTCGTCTTCGTCGGAGGCAGCGCTGTCTTCGGCTTCCATATCGAAATCCTTGACGCTGTCGGGAGCTGTCGGCTTGACCGCAAACTTTTCTTCCGCCTTCTTGACCGCGTCGATGATGGAGCTGTCGATGTCGTTGGTAAGGTTGCTGCTGGGCATTGTCTGCGCGATGAGGTCGCTTCCGAAATCGTGGTCGAAGGAGGGCTTTGCATGAGCGCTGTTGTCGAGCGGAGCTACCTCGCTCACCATCTCGTCGTCCTCTTGCTGCTTTTCGCCGTCCTCGGACATATCGGCGCTGCCGAACAGATCGCCGAAGAGGTCGTCCTTAGAGTCGGGGTTGACCAGCGGAACGGCTGCTTTCTCGGGCTTTTCGGTGTTCTCAATATTCTGTGCGATCTCGTTTCCGCCCCAGTCGCCGTCGAATGCGTTTTCGAGAAGCTCCTCCGGTTCCTCCTCGGGAGCAGGCTCTGCGGCAGGCTCCTCTGCGGGTGCCTCGGCAGGCTCCTCTGCGGGCTGTTCCTCGGGAAGCTCGGTTTCCGCTTCCTCTGCGGGAGCAGGTTCCTCGGGGGCAGCTTCGGGCTGCTTCGGCTCTTCAAAGGCAGCTTCCATTTCTTTGGCGATATTATCAAAATTCGGAACTTCTATCTTTGTTGGAGCGATGCCGCCTACCGGCGAGGTGCCGAGCAGCGCCGCAGCGTATTCGCCGATGGAGGCGTAGAGCGCGTTCATCGCCTCTGCCTTTTCGCGGAACATTGCCATGAAATCGGCGAGCTTTTTATCGGAATCCGCACGGCGGGTCTCCGCGTCGGAAACGATGCTCTCGGCGCTCTTCTTTGCGGCTTCGATGATCTCCTTTGCGTCCTGATTAGCCTTTTCGATGACCTCGGTATAGGCATTCTTAGCCTCCTCGTTTACGCCCTTTCCGGTTTTGAGCATATCGGTCATCTTCTGCTTTTCGGCGTTGAGCTTTGCCTTAAGGTCGTCTACCTGCTCTTGGAGAACTTCGGCGTTGCGGCGCTCGGTTGTGAGCTTAAGCTCCAGCTCCGCTGCCTTTTCCTCGCCCGCCTTTACCGCCGCCTGAACGCGTTCATCGGCAGTTTCGGCAGTTTTCAGCGCTTCCGCCGTCTTGGCGTCGTTGACCTTTTTTTCCGCCTCGATCTCCTGCATTTTCTTACGAAGACTGCTTATGTACTCGTTGACCTCGTTTTTATCGAACCCCATGGGTCGTGTGCTGAATCCGCCGTCGCCGACTGCCATAATAAAACTCCTCCTGAAAAATATTTATAATGTCTGTTATTAATTATAGCACAAATAAACTTAATATACAAGTGCTTTAGTAAATTTTATAAAAATGTAGATTTTGTCACCGTTTTTTTGTTAGATTATCCAAATGAAAAAGTTTTTTTTTGTGATAATCGGAGATTTTGGCGCCGCGATTTGGTTAAATCGCGAAATAAGGTTGTAATCGGCGGACAAAAAGTGTATAATAATGTTGGAATGGAATGGGCAGGCTAATTACGGCTTGTCCGCGCAGACACGGCGCGGCAAACCCTAAGGAAGGATTTGATGATATGACAGATAAAACAATGACTTTTTCGGTGCATGAAGACAGAGAAAATGAAATGAAGGAGATCCTTACCACGGTCTACGACGCGCTGAAGCAGAAGGGCTATAATCCCATAAACCAGCTCGTCGGGTACATTCTTTCGGAGGATCCTACATATATCACCACATTTAATAATGCGCGCGGTCTTATCCGCCACATCGACAGGGACGAGCTGCTTCAGGTGCTTGTTAAGTCCTATCTCTCAAACTGATAAAAATATCGGTGCGCCTTAAATTTAATTTTTAAGGCGCTTGTTTTTTCTCATGTGCGAAATAAAAGCCGCGCAAACCCGCCGTTTAATGAGCGGTTTGTTTGATTTTAGTTAAAATTGTACAAAATTTTTAATTGTCAAATTCAATAATCAATGCTTTTTAATCATTGACAGAATTTGAATTAAAGGTTATTATATTATTGCAAAGAAAATTATCTTCCGGTAATTCTTGCAAAATAAGAAGCATTCATGAAATGCGATGCCCTGCGTTTTTTGCTTGTCAGAAAAGCATTGGCGCAGGCTGCGGTTTAGGAAAGGAAGAAAACTAAAATGAAAAATGTTTGGACTAAGGTTGCAGCGATCTCTCTCGCTGCGGCAATGACGGTTCCCTTCGCGGGATGCTCCAGCAGCACAAGCTCTGATGCAGGTTCTTCCGAGGGCGGAAAGCTCGTTATCGGCGGTATCGGCCCGCTCACAGGCGGCGCTGCCGTATACGGAAACTCCGTTAAGAACGGCGCTCAGCTCGCAGTAAACGAGATCAACGCTGCCGGCGGTATCAACGGCATGACGCTCAAGCTTGACTTCCAGGACGACGAGCACGACGCAGAGAAGGCTGTAAACGCATACAACACTCTTAAGGACAACGGCATGAAGCTCCTCGTGGGCACAGTTACATCTGCTCCCTGCATCGCGGTAAGCGCTGAGGCTGCTAAGGACAATATGTTCCTCATCACCCCCTCCGGCTCCGCTATCGACTGCATCACCGCGGGCGACAACTGCTTCCGCGTATGCTTCACCGACCCCGGTCAGGGCAAGATCGCGGCTGACTACATCATCGACAACAAGCTCGGTTCCAAGATCGGCGTTATCTACGACAGCTCCGACGTTTACTCCTCCGGTATCCTCGACGGCTTCAAGGCTGAGGCTGACGCAAAGGGTCTTGAGATAGTTGCTACCGAAGCTTTCACAGCAGACGCAAAGACCGACTTCTCCGTACAGATCCAGAAGGTAATGGACAGCGGCGCTGACCTCCTGTTCCTGCCTATCTACTATCAGGAGGCTTCTCTGATCCTCCAGCAGGCTGAAACCCTCGGTCTGACTATCCCCGTACTCGGCGGCGACGGCCTTGACGGTCTGATCGACCAGCTCGGCGACAAGGTTGCTATTGCTGACGGCGTTATGGTTATGACTCCTTTCGCTGCTTCTTCCCCCGAGCCTAAGTCCGCTGCTTTCACAGCTGCTTATGAGGAAATGACAGGCGGCGAGGTTCCGATCCAGTTCGCTGCTGACGGATACGACGCAGTTTACGCTATCAAGGCTGCTCTCGAGAAGGCAGGCGTTTCCGACGCTTCCATGAGCGCTTCCGATATGTGCGACAAGGTTAAGGCTGCGATGACCGAGATCACCCTCGAGGGCATCACCGGCACCACCACATGGACTGCCGACGGCGAGCCTACAAAGGCTCCTCAGGTAATGAAGATTGTAGTTACCGACGGCGTTGGTTCTTATGAGGCTATGTGATCTGCGCGGCAGACAATAAGCATTAACAAATTTCAGACCCGTATGTATGGTTCCGCCTTTTTGGGGCGGGACTGTACGGGTCTTATTTGTGTAATTGGGACAAATTTCTTACGGCAATTACCACTGCCGTAAATTAAAGTAAATTCCGGACAAGCCGCGGAGTTTATTTTAATATGCGGCAGGACTCTAAACCCGAAAGGAGACAGCTCTATGATGAGCTTCGTATCTTACCTTGTCAACGGAATAAGCCTCGGCAGTATCTACGCGCTTATTGCGCTCGGATACACGATGGTATACGGCATTGCGAAAATGCTGAACTTCGCGCACGGCGATATCATCATGGTCGGCGGCTTCACGGTGTTCACCGCGATGTCGACTGCATGGTGCCCCGTGTGGCTTTCCGTGGTCATAGGCATAGTCGTCTGCACGGTACTCGGCGTTGTTATCGAAAAGGTAGCGTACAAGCCGCTGAGAAACGCGCCGCCCCTTGCGGTACTTATCACCGCCATCGGCGTAAGCTATCTGCTGCAAAACCTCGCGCTGCTGATATTCGGCTCCGCGGCGCGGAATTTCACCTCCGTTGCGGCGGGTGCGCCTCCTTTCCTGACAGTCTTTGACGACGGACGCGCTCCTCAGTTCTTCACTGCGGTGCCTGCCGACGCGGCAAAGCCCATTCTCACAATTTCAATGGAAACGTTCCTTTCGATAACCGTTTCCGTAGTAATAATGATCGCGCTTACGCTGTTCATCAACAAGACAAAGGCGGGCAAGGCGATGCTCGCGGTGTCGGAGGACAAGGGCGCTGCGCAGCTCATGGGCATAAACGTAAACGGCACGATCTCTCTGACATTCGCGATAGGTTCCGCGTTAGCGGCGGTTGCAAGCGTTCTGATGTGCTCCAGCTATCCTCAGATAAGCCCGTACACCGGCTCAATGCCCGGTATCAAGGCGTTCGTCGCGGCGGTATTCGGAGGGATCGGAAGCATTCCGGGCGCGATGATCGGCGGTATTCTTCTCGGAGTTATCGAGCAGCTTTCCAAGGCGTACATATCCTCGCAGCTGTCCGACGCTATCGTTTTCCTCGTGCTGATAATCGTCCTTGTGGTAAGACCCACGGGCATTCTCGGCAAGAAGATCAACGAAAAGGTTTAAGGGGGCGTATCCATGAGAAAAGTAACGAAAAACAACCTTATAACCTTTGGGATAACGCTTGGATTTTTCCTCCTGTTCGGTATTCTTTCCGCGACGGGCGTCCTCGGAAGCCAGCTTTCCGGTCTGCTTATTCCTATCGGAATATACATCATACTTGCGATATCGCTCAACCTTACGGTCGGCATTCTCGGCGAGCTGTCGCTCGGCCACGCGGGCTTTATGTGCGTGGGCGCGTATGTTGGCGGTATCTTCTCGATAATCACGCAGGATACTATTCAGCCGTCATGGCTGCGCATGATAATCGCGCTGATAATCGGCGGCGTTGCGGCGGCGATATTCGGTGTGCTTATCGGTATACCTGTTCTGCGTCTGCGCGGGGACTACCTCGCGATAGTAACGCTGGGCTTCGGCGAGATAATCAAGGCGCTCGCTAATAATATTTATGTCGCGATGGACAAGAACGGGCTTCACTTCGGCTTCGCGGCTTCGATTTCCGACCTCGACGCGGCAACAAAGACCAACATAACGCAAGGTCCGCTCGGAATGAAAGCCCCGCAGGACACCAACCTGCTGCTTGTTGTTATCGTGCTTATGGTCTGCCTTGTTATCCTTATGAATTTCATTGACTCCCGCACGGGACGCGCCTGCATGGCTATCCGCGACAACTACATCGCGGCGCAGTCCGTCGGAATAAACGTGACCAAGTACAGACTGATCGCGTTCGTTGTTTCCGCGGCGATAGCGGGCGTTGCGGGCGTGCTTTATTCCCACTCGATAACCTCTCTTGTTTCCAAGAAATTCGACTATAACCTGTCGATACTCATTCTCGTGTTCGTTGTTCTCGGCGGTCTGGGAAGCCTGCGCGGCTCTGTTATCGCTACGATAATCCTGTACGCGCTGCCCGAGATATTCCGCGAGCTGGGCGATTACAGAATGCTTATCTACGCGGTAGTCCTCATACTTATGATGATATTCAACAACGCTCCGTCGTTCATAATGCTGCGCGAGAGAATAGGCGCGTCCGCTCCCGTTCAGAAGATAAAGGGCGTTTTCACGAGAAACAGGAATAAAGCGGGAGGTGCGGCATAATGGAAGAAAAAAATACAGCTCCCATGCTTGAAGTTAAAAATCTGTCGATACAGTTCGGCGGTCTGCGCGCAGTTGACGGGCTTAATATGACTATACATAAGGGTCAGCTTTACGGACTTATCGGGCCCAACGGCGCGGGAAAGACAACGGTTTTCAATATGCTCACCGGCGTTTACAAGCCGACCTCGGGCAGCATAATCCTTGACGGAAAGAACATCACAGGAAAGCCCGCGATCTCCATAAACCGCGACGGAATCGCCCGTACATTCCAGAATATCCGCCTGTTCAAGAACATGAGCGTTCTCGATAACGTAAAGGCGGGTCTGCATAACCACACGAATTACACCGCGATCGAGGGTGTTCTCCGCCTGCCGCGCTATTTCATGGAGGAAAAGCGCGTGACCGCAAAGGCGATGGAGCTGCTCAAGGTGTTCGAGCTTGAGGGCGAGGCGGAGCAGCTTGCCGCGAACCTCCCCTACGGAAAGCAGAGGAAGCTTGAGATAGCGCGTGCGCTCGCGACCGACCCGAAGCTGCTGCTTCTGGACGAGCCTGCGGCGGGAATGAACCCGAACGAAACAGCGGAGCTTATGCAGACGATACATTTCGTCCGCGATTCGTTCGACATGACTATCCTGCTTATCGAGCATGATATGAAGCTCGTTTCGGGCATATGCGAGGAGCTGACGGTGCTCAACTTCGGTCAGGAGCTTGCGCAGGGCGAAACCTCCGCAGTGCTTAACGACCCGAAGGTAATCACCGCATATCTCGGAGAATAAGGAGGAAACGCTCATGGCAATGCTGTCTATTGACAAATTAGAGGTATATTACGGCGCGATAAACGCTATCAAGGGCATTTCCTTTGATGTTGAGCAGGGCGAGATAATCGCGCTCATCGGCGCGAACGGCGCGGGAAAGACCACGATACTCCACACGATAACCGGTCTTGTCGGCGCGAAGCACGGCTCGATAATGTTCGGCGGGAAGGATCTCACCAAGACTCCCGCGCATAAGATAGTATCAATGGGAATGGCGCACGTTCCCGAGGGACGGCGCGTTTTCTCGCAGCTAACGGTGTACGAGAACCTAATGCTCGGCGCGTATACGAGAAAGGACAAGGCGGAGATACAGGAGTCGCTTGAGAACGTGTTCAAGCGCTTTCCGAGGCTCGAGGAGCGCCGCAATCAGTCGGCAGGCACCCTTTCGGGCGGCGAGCAGCAGATGCTCGCGATGGGTAGAGCGCTCATGTCGAAGCCGTCGATAATCCTTATGGACGAGCCGTCGATGGGTCTGTCGCCGCTTTATGTAAGCGAGATTTTCGACATCATACAGGAAATAAACAAGAGCGGAACGACCGTACTGCTGGTCGAGCAGAACGCGAAAAAAGCGCTCTCTATCGCGAACAGGGCGTATGTTCTCGAAACGGGAAAGATCGTCCTTTCGGGCGACGCAAAGGACCTTATGAACGACGATTCGGTCAAGAAAGCTTACCTCGGCGAATAATTCAAGGCAGCGTTTCGGCGCTGCTTTTTTGTTGCTTTTATTGTGGATTTTGTACAAAAAGACTTGACAAACGGCGGGAAATATGTTAATCTATAATAAGACAGGAGGGATCGCAATGGATAAGTTTATAGTTACCATCGCGCGCGGCTACGGCAGCGGCGGAAGAACTATCGGGAAAATGCTCGCGGATAAGCTCGGCGCGCAGTTTTACGACAAGGATCTTATAAGACTTGCGTCCGATGTCAGCGGAATAAACGAGGCGCTTTTCGGCGAAAACGACGAAAAGACCACGTCGGGCGTTTTCAAGAAGCCAAAGGTGTATAAGGGCGACGTTATCGCGCCGAGCGAGAGCGGCTTTACCTCCGAGGAAAACCTATTCAATTATCAGGCCATGGTGATAAAGCAGCTCGCGGAGGAAAGCTCCTGCGTTATTGTCGGGCGCTGCGCGGATTACGTCCTGCACGACAACCCGTCGGTCGTCAGGGTTTTCATTTACGCCGACGAGGAGAACTGCATACGGAACGTCGCGGAGGTGCGCGGGATAACCGACCGCAAGGAAGCGATAAAGCGCATTACCCAGACCGATAAGGAGCGCGCAGCCTATTACAGGGCGCATACCGGCAGGGAATGGATCGACGCGCGAAATTACGACCTGTGCCTTAACAGCGGCAATCTCGGCTTCGAGAAATGCGTTGAGATAATCTCCGATTTCATCTCGATAAAGCTTGGCTGAACAAAAAACTACACAATAAACGAGGAGCGCTTCGGCGCTCCTTTTTTGTGCAAAAATGAATTATTTGATTTTCTGCCATTCAAAAATCGGTGTTTTCGATTGTGCTACCGCACGCATAAAACGGTGCAGGATACTGAAATTGCGGCACAATCTTTGTGCTATGGTTTTTGAATATGTGCAAAATGTATATTTTTAACCTGTAAAACTGGTACTTTTGATGTTGAAACGACGGTATTTGTCCGCTGGCATTGCAAACCCTTGACTTTTCGTTTGGGCTTTGGTATAATAAGCATATAAAGAAATTGCAAGAAACGAAAATAAAAAATTCATTTCAAGAAGAGCGGACAACGGAGTCTGAAAGGAACCCACTGTCCGCTTTTTTATTTGCATAACTTGAAAGGATGGATGGCTATGGATACTCAGACAGAAATCATGCTGGACAACATCGGCATGACGTACAAGACCACCGACGGCAGGGATGTCACCGCTCTTACAAGCGTATCCCTCAATATTCAGAAGGGCGAGTTTATCTCCCTCCTCGGACCGTCCGACTGCGGCAAGACAACGCTGCTGAGGATCATGGCTGACCTGCTCCAGCCGACGCAGGGTACCATAACGGTCGGCGGCGAAACTCCCCGTCAGGCGCGCCTCAAGCAGCGCTACGGAATAGTTTTCCAGAGCGCGGTGCTTTACGACTGGCGGACGGTGAAGAAGAACGTAATGCTCCCGCTTGAGATAATGCACGTTCCCAAAGCGGAGCGCTCGGAGCGCGCGGACAAAATGCTCGAGCTTGTCGGGCTGACGGATTTTGCGAACCACTATCCGAACCAGCTCTCCGGCGGTATGCAGCAGAGAGTCGGCATCGCGAGAGCGCTGGCGCTCCAGCCGGAGATACTTCTTATGGACGAACCGTTCTCGGCGCTGGACGAATTTACCCGCGAGAAGCTCCACATGGATCTCCTTAAAATATGGCGCAAGACCAATAAAACGATCGTTTTCGTTACCCACAACATTCAGGAATCGGTTTTCCTTTCCGACAGGGTATGCGTTCTTTCGCCGCACCCGGGGCGCCTCTCGGCGGTCATAGACATCGACCTGCCGCGTCCGAGGACAATGGAAATGAGGAACACTCCCGAATTTACCGAGCTTGTCGCAAAGGTACGCGGAAGCTTTGAAGGGGTTTAAGGAGGTCGTCGCATGACAAAGCTGAAAAAATTCCTTCGATCCAAGAAGATGGTAACTATCGTCTGGGTCATCGGGATACTGGTTATATGGGAGATATTCGCGTTCATCGTTCAGGAAACGAAGCGCACGCCGATAAATGTTCTCCCCCATGTATGGCAGATAATCGGCTCGTTTTTCTCCGACAACAAGGTCAGCGGTCAGCTGACTATGGCGGAGCTTATCGGGCAGAGCTGCTCCGAAACGCTTTTAAGAGCGGGACTTGGCTTTTTAATAGGAACGGTGGTCGGGTACATACTCGCGCTGCTGATGAATCTTTCGGGAGTTGTCGAGAAGATCGCGTTTCCTTATCTGATGCTCATTCAGATGATACCTATTCTCGGCATGGCGCCGATAATCCTTGCGATAACGGGCGACATCAACACCTCGCGAATAGTTATCGCGGCGATACTCACCTTCTATCCCGTATCGACAAACGTCCTCGCGGGCTTCAAGGCGGTCGAAAAGGAAAAGCACGAGCTTATGTATTCCTACGCGGCGAACAAATTCCAGCTCTACACGAAAACGCTTATCCCTGCGTGTATCCCGTACTTTTTCACAGGGCTTAAAATATCCGCTCCGATGGCGATAACCGCGTCGATACTGGTCGACACGTTGCAGGGCGGAAACGGGCTTGGCTGTATGCTTTCGCAGTCGCTCAAGGGCGGCATGACGCGTCTTGTTTTCTGGGACATCGTTCTTATGAGCGCGATCATCGGCATACTCAGCTATTGGATAATGGGCGTTATAGAAAGGCTTCTCTGCCCCTATAAGAGAAAGAAAAGCGAAGATTAAGGGGAGGTCAGCGAAATGAAGTCAAAACGAATTTTGAACAATATTTCGGGAGTTGCGCTTCTTATAAACGAGAACCAGACCGGATCTCTGATATACCTGCGCTACCTCAAGCAGCTCCATGCCGCCTGCGTTAGCGTTGATGAGGTTGGATACCCATGTTACGCCGAAGTCAACGGTGCCGTTGTATACTGCTGTTGTTTCGGATATATCGCCGCCGCCGGATACGATGTTGACGTCAAGACCTACCTCGTCGTAGTAGCCCTTTGCCTCCGCTACATAATAGCCCATGAACTGAGCCTGCGGCAGCCACTTGAGCTGAATGGATACGGAGGTCTTTTCGGGAGCGCCGTCCGTTGCGGGGTCATATGTGAGGTAAGCTGTGCTGCGGATATCGTCCAGCGTCATTGCCGCCAGAGCTTCCTTTGCCGCGCTGTCCTCAAGAATGATGTACTGCTTCGCAAGGTCGAGGGTCTGCTGCATAGCCTCCTCGTCCATGTTGCCTACGCTGGAAGCAGGTACGGAATTGCCGTTCATGTCTGTTGTAACAAGCTTCGCTACCTCGCCTGCCATGTATGCCTGGTGGTCGGCGGAAACGGAGGAGCCTGCAGCGAATACTATTTCGGCAGCCTCATCGGGGTGCTCGCAAGCATACGCCCAGCCCTTCATGGAAGCGGAAACGAATGCCTTTACGGTGTTGGGATTAGCTTCTGCGAAAGCCTTGGAGCAGAACAGGTTATCCTCCAGCATCGCAACGCCCTCGTCGTTCATGTCGATGATGCTTACGGTGTCGCCGTAGCTGTAACCGCCGTCGTAGCTGTTCTTTACAAGACCAAGCTCGTTATAGGTCATCGCGGACGCGAGCGTTACCGCGTCGGAGTCGAACTGGTCCATGGTGAAGTCCATTGTGATGTAATCGGTGGGCAGACCGTACTTTGTCAGCAGCGCCTGAATCTCGTACTCGTTTCCGAGACCCCAGTTGCCGACCTTGCCGTCTGCGGCAGCCGCCTTTATGATCTCCTCATGGGTCATCATGCCGCCCTCCTCGGAGGAAGCTTCGGAAGAAGTGTCTGCCGCAGAGGAATCAGCCGAGGACGATGTATCAGCCGCGGGAGCGGAAGAAGAGGTCGAAGAAGAGGAGGAAGTTGTTCCGCCGCTGCACGCAGTGAGCTGTGCGCAGGCGAGGATCAGCGCAGCCGCCGCCATGAGGGATTTTCTTTTTGTCATTTTCATTTCAGTTACCTGCCTTTCAGTTTGTTTTCTGTCTGAATTTCTTTTATTCATAAGCTTTCGCTTATTTACAATGGATCAACGCGCCCTTCTGTTTTTCAGAATGAGACGTTCGGCTATCATAAGGATAGCGTACAATATAATTCCTATCGCGCAGGCGACTGCGATATACGCCCATGCCGTCGGGTACTGACCCTTGACTATGTTCTCGCGTATCTGCCTGCCGACGCCGACCGTTTCCTCCGCGAAATATTCCGTTACCAGCGCGCCGATAACGCTCGCGGGGACGCTGACTCTGAGCGCCGTGAATATGTAGGGAATGCTGTTCGGAAGGCGGAGCTTCATAAACACCGTTATCTTTTTCGCCGCGTAGGATTTCATCAGATCCTCCGAGAACGGCTTAAGCTCCGTAAGTCCTCGGAACGCGTTCACGCTCATTGCCGCGGTGCAGGATATCGTGACGACGATTATCTTTGCGACCGTGCTTCTGACGCTGACGTCGCTGCTGAGATCTCTCGTCCAGTTGTTGATTACCGGAGCCAGAGCTACGAGCGGTATCGCGTTGAACGCGGATACTATCGTAAGTCCGCCCGCGCCCCATTTCGAGAACACCGTCGCGATGACCGCGATAGCATATCCGAGTATCGAGCCCATCACCAGTCCGCCGAGCGCAACGACAATGGTGATTTTAACATGACCCATTATCGTATCGGAGTTCTGCGTGATTATCTCGCCTATTCTTGTCGGGAGCGGGAGCGTTATCGTGTCGGTTCCCATCCATGCGTGAAGCACCTGCGTCTGCCAAAGCACCGCGATAATAACGCCGAATAACAGAGGAACGACAACTTCACCAAGTAACCAAGTAACATTGTTTTCATAGGTTTTCTTTCCTTAGGCTCACGGGCGGTTCCCCCGCCGCCCGCGGGCTCGTCGGAAAGCCCCCGCGCAGCAGTGCGGAGGTTTTCCGACGAATCCGGTCAATTCAGAATAAATATTTAGGAGGCTTTACATATGGATCTTATCATCAAAAACGGTACAGTCGTCACGGCGACCGAAATGTTCAAGGCTGACATAGCCGTGAACGGCGGAAAGATCGCTGCGCTCGGCTCGGACTTATCCGATATGAAGGCGGATAAGGTGGTCGACGCGGAGGGCAAGCTGGTTCTCCCGGGCGCTATCGACGCGCATACTCACCTTGCAATGCCCTTCGGCGGCACGATATCCTCCGACGATTATTTCGCGGGAACAAGAGCGGCTGCCTGCGGCGGCACGACGACGGTGTTCGATTTCGCGCGCCAGAATTTCGACGAAACAATGCCGGATACATTCAAGCGCAGGAACGCGCTGGCGGCTCCCGACGCGGCTGTGGACTATTCCTTCCATATCGGCGTTAAGGATATCCA
>CAMEPN010000005.1 GCA_945931735.1 uncultured Clostridia bacterium | reverse complement strand
CTCGCCGCTGCCGCGGAGATAGAAAGCGACACGGTGCTGCGCATTATCGACCGCCTTAACGACAGATATAAGGAGCAGGGGAGCGCGCTCGTCATCGGGAAGCTCGGCGAAAGCTGGCAGATGATGACCCGCCCCGAATATGCGCGGTATGTAAAGTCCGCGTTGGAAACGCGGCGGCAGGCTCCGCTGACGCAGGCGGCGATGGAGGTGCTGGCGATTGTCGCGTACAATCAGCCGGTCACACGCGGATTTGTCGAGCAGGTGCGCGGCGTGGACAGCTCGGGCGTTGTGAAAAGCCTTGTCGACAGGAACCTGCTCGAGGAGCACGGCAGACTTGAGGACGTTCCCGGGCGGCCTATCGCATACCGCACGACGGAGAACTTCCTGCGCGTTTTCGGGCTTAACAGCCTTGACGCGCTCCCGCCGATACCCAACAGCACCGACCAGATCGACTTTGACGAGTACGAGGAAATGATGTACGGAGAGGACAGCGGCGGAGAGGAAACAGAATGATATCCGACCTGCGGCGGAAAGGCGGTGAGGCGTTTGGGCTGGATATTTTTCGGGGCGGTGGTGCTGGCGATAGTGCTGCTTTTGATAAGCCCCGCCGCGCTGAGGTTTGAGTACGGCGACGATATCCGACTGAGGATAAGCTGGCTTTTCGTGACCATTCTGAAATACCCCGCCGTGAAAAAGAAAACGCGGCGTCGTAACAAAAAAACGGAAAACGCGGTAAAGAAAGCGGACGCCGCTGCGGAGAAAATCGCCGATTCTACCCCCGAAGAAAAGAGCGGGGACGCAGGAAAGGCGAATGCTTCCGAAGAAAAGAGCGGGGGCGCTGAAAAGGCGAATACCTCCGAAAAAACGGATAAACCCGCGTCGGGCGGCGATAATACCGGTAAGAAAAAGGGCGCGGCGAAAACCTCGCTCGGCGATATTTTCGAGATGGTGAAGTTGGTTCTCGACAGCCTTAAAAAGCCGCTTAAAAAGATACTCAAGCGCACGCGGATACACCACCTGCGTTTATATATAGTATGCGGCGGCGAGGACGCGGCAAAGGCTGCGATTAATTTCGGCAGGACGAATATCCTCGTCGGAAACGCGCTAGGCTGGATAGACAGCTTCTTCACGCTCAAGCCCGCCGACGAGATAAACATAACCGTGGATTTTCAGAGCGAGGAAACAAAGGCGGAAGCGTCCTGCACGGTGAAAATGCCGCTGTATGCGGCGCTGGCGTTTTTGTTCACGGTATTCGGCCGCGCGGTGAGGTATTACAGAAATCACCCCGAAGCGCAGAGAGCGCTCAGAAAACTGACAAAAAAATAACAATAATACACATGCTAATGTGAAAGGAGTTTTTATTATGGCACATCCTGTTGAAGGCATTATGGGAGTATCTATGGAAAAGATCCGCGAGATGGTGGACGTAAACACCATCATCGGCGAGCCTATCACTACTCCCGAGGCGACAATTATCCCTGTTTCTAAGGTATCGTTCGGCTTTGCGTCGGGCGGAAGCGACCTCCCCGTACAAGCGGCTGAAAAGTTCGCTGGCGGCGCGGGCGCAGGCGTTACCGTCAAGCCGCAGGCGTTCATCGTCATCAGCAAGAGCGGCGACGTTAAGCTGCTTGAGCTTGGCGCAAAGTCCAGCCCTATCGAGGGGATAGTTGACTCCATACCCGATATTATCGAGAAGATAAAGGCGTTCATTCCCGCAAAGGAAGAAAAGGAAAGCGGCAAAAAGGACGAGAAGAAGGACAGCGAGGAATAATTTTCGGCGATATAGGGCGGATTTGAATATTTTTCCTAAAATGCGTGCATCATAACGGAAGAGAATATTTTTTCACGGAGATGAACGTATGAAAAGGATCATTTCAATTTTGCTCTGCGCGGCGATGCTTCCGGTTTTCTCGGTGAGAGCGGGTGCGGAAACTCCGTCGGTATCGGCGGTGAGCGCCGTGCTTATCGAAGCGGAAACCGGCACCGTGCTTTACGAAAAGAACGCGCACGAGCGGCGCGCAATGGCGAGCACGACCAAAATAATGACCGCGCTGCTTACAATCGAAGCGGGCGACCTCGACAGCGAATTCACCGTCGACAGCTATGCAATTATGGTTGAGGGCACGTCGATGGGGCTTAAGGAAGGCGACCGCGTTTCGCGGCGCGACCTGCTTTACGGGATACTTCTCCCCTCGGGGAACGACGCGGCGAATGCGGCGGCTGTTTCCGTTTCGGGGAGCATTGGCGCGTTCGTCGAGGGAATGAACAAAAAGGCTGAGGAACTGGGGCTTGCCGACACTCATTTCGTAACCCCGTCGGGTCTTGACGCGGACGGACATTATACCACCGCGAGCGACCTTGCGGCGTTGACCGCGTATGCGATGAAGAACGAAACGTTCCGTGAGATAGTTTCCTGCTCGTCAAAAGAGGTCGAGTTCGGAAACCCGCCCTACGCCCGCACGCTTTACAATTCAAACAAAATGCTCACCCGCTACGAGGGCGCCTGCGGCGTTAAAACGGGATTTACCGATAACGCGCGGCGGTGCCTTGTTTCCGCGGCGGAGCGCGACGGAGTAATGCTCATCGCGGTAACGCTGAATGCGGGCGACGACTGGAACGACCATACTAAAATGCTGGACTACGGCTTTACGCAGGTGAAGTCCTACCCGATGGAAACCGGCTGCTCATCAACGGTCGCGGTAGCGGGGACGGGCGAGCGCGTCGGCGTTTATGCGCAGGAGGCGTCGCTTGCGCTCAAGCCGGAGCAGCGCGTCAAGCTGACGCGGAGGGTGCTGCTCCCGAGAATGGTATACGGCGGCGTTGAAAAGGGGCAGCAGCTCGGGTGTATCGAGTTCCTGCTTGACGGAGAGGTCGTAAAAACAGTGCCTCTTTGCGCGGAAAAGACCGTCGCTGCCGACAGCGGGGGGCTTAACCCTATGCAAAGGCTGCTGTCGTTCTTGGGAATATATATTTGAAATTCGATAACAAGCGGGATATCCCGCTTTACATAAAACGGAGGAAAAATGGAAGAAGTCAGGATACAGAAAATAATCGCGGACAGCGGCTACTGCTCGCGAAGAAAAGCGGAGGAATACATCTCGGCGGGGATAGTCACCGTAAACGGCAGAAAATGCTCCCTCGGTGACAAGGCAGACCCGCGCGCGGATATTATAAGGATAGGCGACGACGAGATATCCGCCGTTCCTACCGAAAAGCGCTATATCATGCTGAACAAGCCGCGCGGCTACGTCACGACAATGGCGGACGAAAAGGGCAGAAAGACCGCCGCCGAGCTGCTTGACGGGATAGACGAGCGGCTTTATCCCGTGGGACGGCTGGACAGAAATTCCGAGGGGCTGCTCCTGTTCACGAACGACGGAAATTTCGCGAACGACATCATGCACCCCTCCCGCCATGTCAGCAAGACCTACCGCGTCACCATCGACGGGCGCGTTTCCGAGGAGCAGCTTACACGGCTCATGTCGGGCGTGGAGCTTGACGACGGTACATGGACGATGCCGTGTCAGGTAGAGGTGCTGACCGAGGAGCCGGAGCGTACCGTTCTGCGCTTTGTTATAAAGCAGGGACTTAACCGACAGATACGCCGTATGTGCGCCGCTGTCGGGCTTCAGGTCGGAAGGCTCCGCCGCACCGCTGTCGGCGGGGTTAAGCTCGGTATGCTAAAGCCCGGCGAATGGCGCGAGCTGACTAAGGACGAGCTGCGCAGCCTGCGCGCGGCGGTAGGCAAGGGGACATCTCAGCGCGGAGGAAAGGGCGGCAGCAGATGATCGAGATTTTACATAATAAGGAAAACGCCGACAAGATAGAGTTCGTCGCGGCGGACGGCAGCGAGATACTCGGCAGATGCGCAGGCAGGATAGACGGCGGGGATTTCGTTATTGACGAGCTTGACTGCCCCGATTTCTTCGCGGACGGGCTTATCCGCGCGATATTAAATCTTGCCGACCTTCACGGGATAACCTCGGCGCGCTTTGAGCTTCCCGAACAATTGGAAATTCTGAAAAAGCTCGGATTTGTTAAGGACGAAAACTGCTCTATCCCCAATATAGCGGCGTTTTTCGGGGACAAGAACTGCAAATGACATCTGCGAAAATTGGTTAAAATGCTCAAAAAACATCTGCTTTCGCAATGGTTTTACAGCATAAAATAAAAAAATCAAAAATTGCGAAAATACGCTTGTTATTTTTATCACGATGTAGTATAATTATTGTGGATAAATTTTCGGGTGAGCCATGCTCAAAAGGTGTAGTTTGCCTTATATAGCAATTATGGAGGAGACAAAATGGCATTTACAAAGACTCTGGCTGAGATGGAACAGACTGTTTCAGACAGCGAAGCAAGAAAAAGACTGACTGCTCTCTTCGACGAGGACAGCTTCAGAGAGCTGGACAAGTTTCTGTCTGCCGACGGCGAACAAAGCTCGGTTGTCGCAGGCTACGGCACCGTAATGGGAGCCACTGCCTACGCATTCGCGCAGGACGTCAGCGTTAAGGGCGGCGCGGTGAACAAGAGCGCGGCTCTCAAGATCAAGAAGCTCTTCGCTCTCGCGGCAAAGGTAGGCGCTCCCGTCGTAGGTATCTATGACTCCAAGGGCGGCGATATCAACGAGGGAATGGCTGTTCTTTCCGCTTACGGCGATATCATGAAGGCTTCCGCGGAGATCTCGGGCGTAGTTCCGCAGATCGCAGTGGTATGCGGCGTGTGCGCAGGCTGCGCGGCAATGCTCGCTTCCATGGCGGATATTACAATAATGACCGAAAAGGCTGAGCTGTTCCTTACCGCTCCCTTTAACACCCCCGACGGCAAGCTCGAGGGCGCAGGCACGGCGGCTAATGCGGCAAAGTCGGGCGTATGCGGCATTCTCGCAAAGGACGACGCGGAGGCTGTCGCAAAGGCAAAGAAGCTGGTCGCTATACTCCCCGCGAACAATATCTCCCTCGCGGGCAACGACGACTTCACCGTAAACGAGTCTGCGGCTGCTGCGGGCATGAAGGGCGCAGACCTCGTAAAGGCTCTCGCTGACAACAACAGCGTCGTTGAGCTTGGCGCGGAGTTCGGCACGGCGGCATACACCGCTCTCGCAAGCGTAAACTGGGCTACCGTTGCATTCGTTGCGACAGACAAGGCTGCAAAGCTGACCGCCGCAGACTGCGCAAAGATAGCTCGCTTCGTTCAGCTCGCAGACATATTCTCCATTCCTGTCGTAACGCTGATAAATACAGAGGGCTTTGTCGGCTCCTCCGAGGCGGAGCTTGCGGGCTCCGTCCGCGACTGCGCTAAGCTTGCTCAGGTTTACGCTTCCGCAACTACCGCTAAGGTGAACATAATCACGGGCAGCGCGTTCGGCGCAGCCTACGCAGCTTTCGACAGCGCGGACCTCACCTACGCATGGGAAAACGCTGCGATAGCTCCCATGTCCCCCGAGGCTTGCAAGGTATTCATGGGCGAAGAGATATCCACCTCTCCGTTCGAGGCGGCAGCTCTCGGCATGGTCGACGGCGTTATCGCTGCCGAGGACACAAAGGACACGCTGGCGTCCGCCGTTGAGCTTTGCGCGGGCAAGAGAGTTGCTTCTCCCGCAAGGAAGCACGCGAACTTCGCATTCTGATAAGAGATTTCCGGAAATAAATAATGAGAGGTACTTAAAATGAAAAGATATACTATCACAGTAAACGGCACTGCTTATGATGTAACTGTTGACGAGGCGGACGGCTCCTCCGCTCCCGCTGTGACCGCCGCAGCTCCCAAGGCTGCCGCTCCCAAGCCCGCTCCTAAGGCTGCTGCCCCCGCGGCAGGCGGCACACCTATCGCCGCTCCCATGCCCGGCACCGTAATTGATGTCAAGGTAAAGGTAGGCGACAAGGTGTCCAACGGCACTGTTGTTGCAGTCCTCGAGGCTATGAAGATGGAAAACGACATCGTATGCGACAGGGACGGCGTAGTTGCCGCTGTATGCGTAAACAAGGGCGACTCCGTAGACACAGGCGCCGCTGTTGTTACTATCGCTTGATAAGGAGAACCGAAAATGGCAAAACTGAAGATAACCGAAACCGTTCTTCGTGACGCGCACCAGTCGCTGCTCGCTACAAGAATGTCCATGGACGATATGCGTCCCATACTTTCCACGATGGATAAGATCGGATTTTATTCCGCAGAGTGCTGGGGCGGCGCAACGTTCGATTCCTGCATTCGCTTCCTCGACGAGGACCCGTGGGAAAGGCTCCGTATCCTGAGAAAGGAAATGCCCAATACAAAGCTCCAGATGCTGTTCAGAGGTCAGAATATGCTGGGCTACCGCCACTATGCGGACGACCTCGTTGAATATTTCGTACAGAAGTCTATCGCGAACGGTATCGACATAATCCGTATTTTCGACGCGCTTAACGATATCCGCAACCTCGAAACCGCTATCAAGGCGGCAAAGAAGGAGCAGGGTCACGCTCAGGTGGCTATCTCCTATACCCTCGGCGAGGTATTCACGCACGAATATTACATGAACTATGCAAAGCAGGTCGAGAGCGCGGGCGCGGACTCTATCTGCATCAAGGATATGGCGGCGCTGCTCACTCCTTACGAGGCTGAAACTCTCGTTAAGGATATCAAGAGCGCGGTCAAGATCCCCGTTCAGCTCCACACTCACTATACGTCGGGTCTTGCTTCCATGTGCATACTTAAGGCTGTTGAGGCGGGCGTTGACGCTGTTGATACGGCAATGTCCCCGCTCGCTCTGGGTACATCTCACGCTCCCACCGAGTCTATCGTTGCAACCTTCCAAGGCACCGAATACGACACCGGTCTTGACCTTGTAAAGCTCAACGAAGTAAGAGATTATTTCATGAAGCTGCGCAAGAAGTATATCGACAGCGGTCTGCTCGACCCCTCTATGCTTGCAACCAATACTAACGCGCTGATATATCAGGTTCCGGGCGGAATGCTGTCCAACCTGCTTTCTCAGCTTAAGCAGGCAGGCAAGGCTGACCAGCTCGAGGAGGTATTGCGGGAAGTTCCGAGAGTGCGCAAGGACAGCGGCTTCCCGCCTCTCGTTACGCCCACATCTCAGATCGTCGGCACGCAGGCTGTGTTCAACGTTATCACAGGCGAGCGCTACAAGACTGTCACCAAGGAGTTCAAGGGACTTGTCAAGGGCGAATACGGCAAGACGCCCGTTGCTATCGACCCCGAGTTCCAGAAGAAGATCCTCGGCGGCGAGGAGCCTATAACCTGCCGTCCCGCGGACAACCTCAAGCCTGAGTTCGACACCATGAAGGAAGAGGTAAAGCAGTATGTTGAGGACGCTTCCGTTGAGGACGTTCTGACATATGCGATGTTCCCGAAGGTAGCTCCGAAGTTCTTCGAGAAGCGCCGCGACAGACAGGTCGGCATCGACGCTGTTCACGCAGACAAGGCAAACAAGGTTCACCCCGTATGATAAAAAAACTGTCCCCGTCCGAAAGGGCGGGGATTTTTTGTTGGACTAAACAGTTATTATTAACAAAAATCGGACATTTCTGTCTGAAATTTACCATATGAAATGAATATTAAAATGGTGTGAAAAAGCGTCGGGCGTCTACATTTAATATATGAAATATAAGTGATATCGTTTACAAAACGCTGACATAAATTTTTCGTCACTTTCACCAATCCAAATGTTACAAAACGGTAACAATAGAGGTTAATAATAATTAAAAACTATTTTTCGGGTCAATGGTAGTCCGGATTTTTGGCTTAATACAGCGATGTAATCATTTACATGATTTAAGGTAAAATATTAGGTTATTAGGTAAATGAGTTGTCAAATTGAACAATCAAACGATTTTGAAATCGTTTTCCGCTTTTTGTCGTGAAAAAAGTTCAAAAAAAGGGGTTGAAAATTAAAATGATTTATGATAAACTTACAAATGAAATCGGACGACGGTAATAAGACAGCCGGCAACGGAATATGAATTACCGATATTGCTCCGATCCTTATTTCATTTACCTGTCCCGACAGAGGGACGAGTGAAAACCATTTTGGGAGGAAAAAACCTATGAAGAAAAGATTATTAGCAGCTCTGGTTGCATCTGCTACGGTTCTCTCTTTTGCTGGCTGCTCCAGCAATACAACCAGCACAAGCAACACAAATTCTTCTGCACCCGCTGACAACAGCTCCGTAGCTGACAACAGCTCCGTTGCAGACGACAGCTCCGTTGCAGACGACAGCTCCGTTGCAGATGATAGCTCCGCTGCTGCTGACGACACCACCGACATTTCCAAGGCAGGCACAGGTATCACACTGTCCGAGTCCGAAGGTAAGGTATTCAACATCTACGCTTGGAACGAAGAGTTCAAAGGCTTCTTCGAGAAGTACTACACCGTTCCCGAGGGCGTAACCGTTAACTGGATCATCAATCCTTCCGATGACGGCGTATACCAGGATAAGCTGGACGAGGCTCTGCTGAACCAGGCTTCCGCAGCAGCTGATGACAAGGTAGATATGTTCCTTGCAGAGGCTGACTACATCGTTAAGTACACCAACTCCGATTACACACTGGATGTTTCCACTATCGGCGTTAAGCAGCTCGACACCGAGTATCAGTACACTGTATCCGCTGCTTCCGACAACAACGGCGCTATCAAGGGCGTATCTTTCCAGTGCTGCCCTGCTGCTCTGATTTACAGACGCTCCATCGCTAAGGAAGTTCTCGGCACAGACGATCCCGCTGAGGTTCAGGCACAGCTTGACAACTGGGATAAGTTCACTGAGGTTGCTCAGAAGGCTAAGGACAGCGGCTACTACATGACCGGCTCTTACGTTGAAACATTCCGTACATTCTCCAACAACACTACTTCCGCTTGGGTAGACGCTGATAACAACCTTGTTATCGACGACGCTATCAAGCAGTACATAGCTCAGGCTAAGGACTTCCTTGATAAGGAATACACTCTCCCCTGCGGCGTTTGGGATGACCAGAAGACCGCTGAGATGTACAAGGATGGTAAGGTAATGTGCTTCTTCGGTCCTGCTTGGTACTACAACTTCTCCATGAGCAATGCACAGGATCCCGAAAAGGGCTGCTCCGGCGACTGGGCTATCTGCCAGGGTCCTCAGGCTTATTTCTGGGGCGGCACATGGCTGCTCGCAGCTACCGGCACAGATAACCCCGAGATGGTTGCTGATATCATGAACGCATTCACAGCTAACGAGGACATCTGCTCCAAGCTGATCGAAAACGAAGGCCAGTTCACCAACAACATGGCAGTTAACCAGAAGTACGCTGATGATCCTACATTTGGTAACGCATTCCTGGGCGGTCAGAACGATACAGCTATTTATGTAGAGCTTGCTAAGAATATCAAGTTCGAGAACAAGACTCAGTATGACCAGCTGCTCAACGAGAAGCTGCCTGACGTATTCCTGGATTACTTCAAGGGCAATATCTCCGAGGAAGATGCATACAAGAACTTCTACCAGTATGTAAACGAGAAGTACCCCGCAATCGTTACTCCTTGAGTTAATTGAGGTCTAACAGGCGCATACAGGTAATTAACCATTAGCCTTTAAGAGAGGTGAGGCAGTTTACTCGCTTCACCTCTTTTTATTAGGCAAATGCAAATAATGATGAGAGGTCGTTGGAATGAGTACACAAAAGCGAAAATCCGTCAGCTATTCAAAATGGGGATATATCTTCATCATACCGTTCTTTGTTGTTTATATCTTCTGTTCGCTGATCCCCCTGTTCTCGACGTTTTATAACAGCTTCTTCGAGAATTACAGAGACGGTCTGACGCAGATCGGACCCAACTTTGTCGGTTTTGAAAACTACATAAAGCTTTTCACTCCGAACTCTTCGGGAAATATCCTGATACTGGATTATACCGCTAACACCATGATAATGTGGCTGCTTGGCGCTATCCCTCAGCTTATATTCTCGCTCCTGCTTGCGATAATTTTCACAAGCGCAAGACTGAAGATAAAGGGACAGCAGTTCTTCAAAACGGTCATTTATATGCCTAACCTCGTAATGGCTTCCGCTTTCGCTATGCTGTTCTTCACACTGTTCTCCAACGTTGGTCCTGTAAATCAGCTTATCAACGCTATGGGCGGTGAAACGGTCGACTTCTTCGGAAACGTATGGACTGCGCGAGGAATAATCGCGTTCATTAACTTCCTGATGTGGTTCGGTAATACCACGATCCTGCTGATGGCTGGTATCATGGGTATCGACCAGAGCCTGTTCGAGGCTGCGTCCATCGACGGTGCTAACTCCGTTCAGGTATTCTTCAAGATAACGCTGCCGCTGCTGATGCCTATTCTGGTTTACGTTATCATCACGTCCCTCATAGGCGGTCTGCAAATGTTCGATGTTCCGCAGATCATCACAGCTGGTATCGGTAAGCCGAACAGATCGACTATGACGCTTATCATGTATCTGAACAACTATCTGAGTACGTCCAAGAACTACGGTATGTCGGGTGCTATCTCGGTTGTCGTATTCATCATCACGGGTATCCTCAGCATGTTTGTTTACAAGACCATGGTCAAGGGCGACGATTCCGGCAAGAAAAAGGCTAAGAAGCTTGCTGCGAAAGGGGTGAAGTGAGAATGAACGCTAACACATTTACGCCCGCGGGTCAGAAGACCAAGAGCGATAAGGGCAAGATGATGGCATCGAGAGTAATCTCTTACATCTTCCTTGCATTTGTTACCGTGCTTTCGCTCTTCTCCTTCTATCTGCTGATAATCAACGCAACGCGTTCTAACGCGGAGCTTCAGGCAGGCTTTACCCTTATTCCTCACGGCAACTTTATCAACAACTTCGTCAAGGCATGGAACGATACTTCTCTCGTTTCTATCCCGAGAGGTATGCTGAACAGCTTTATCATCGCGGCGTCGGCGGCTATTCTGACGACCTACTTCTCCGCTATGACGGCTTACGGCATCCATGTTTATGACTTCAAGGGAAAGAAGTTCGCTTTCAACTTCATTCTGATCGTCATGATGATCCCGACGCAGGTTTCTGCCGTTGGTTTTGTACAGCTTGTAAACCAGATCGGTCTTTCCGATACATACTGGCCGCTGATCATTCCTGCGATCGCTGCGCCCTCCGTATTCTTCTATATGAAGCAATACATCGAAAGCTCGCTGCCCCTCGAGGTAGTTGAAGCGGCGCGCGTTGACGGCTCGAATGAGTTCCTGACATTCAATACGATCGCGCTTCCTATGCTTAAGCCTGCCCTCGCGGTACAGCTTATCTTCGCGTTCGTAGCGTCGTGGAACAACTTCTTTACTCCTGCCCTTATCATTAACACCAAGGAAAAGGCAACGCTGCCTATCATGATCTCGCTGCTCCGCTCTGAGCTTAACTCCAGAGCAGGCGACCTCGGTGAGGTTTACATGATGATCCTGCTTGCAATTATCCCTGTTGTTATCGTGTACATCTTCCTGTCCAAGCACATTGTACAGGGCGTTGCGCTCGGCGCGGTAAAGGGTTGATACCTCTCTTCAAAACATCAGCCTCCCCATTTCGGGGAGGTTTTTGTTTTGTTTGAGAAACGGCATAGCGGCGCGCCTTTACAAAATCCTCCGACTAATATTGTACAAGTTGACAATTGACAGACACAATATATTGTGATAAAATAATACCATAATCTTATATTTAGTGGGAGGAAAATGTATTATGGTTATTGATGTTAATGTATCGGGCGGCGATATCTCCGGCGAGGAGATAAATTATTACGTCGAGAGCGCTAAGAGCAGGTTTGCGGACAAATGCCTCACGGCGATAGATCTTGATGTCGACGGCGAGTATATCAACGTCGCATATCATTTCTCGGACCAGCCGTTCCAGCGTATCCGCCGAATTACGGGTTATCTTGTTGGTACGCTCGACCGCTTCAACAACGCGAAGCGCTGCGAGGAGCACGACCGCGTGAAGCATGAGATGATGTGATATAACGAAAAGGCGGGGCACTCTCGGTGCTCCGCCTTATTTTATTTCTTGCCGTTTACGTTGAAATCGCAGTTTTTATTGAAGTCCTTGCTTGCCTTAACACCCTTGCCGCCCTTTTTGTCGTCGGGGTGAAGAGGGGAGCGAAGCCTGACTTCATCGTTCTTGCCGCGCTTGTATTCGGAATTTTTAGTGTCGGGTTTCATGATAAGACCTCATGTTTTCTCGAAGTGACCTTTGTTTGAAAATCGGCGGCATTGTGAGTGCCGCCGAAAAATGTTCAAATAGCGCTGTTATTAAACGCAGCCCTGAGCCTTCATAGCTTCTGCAACCTTGAGGAAGCCCGCGATGTTCGCGCCTGCCATGTAGTTGCCGGGCATACCGTACTCCTTGGAAGCCTCGTCGCAGCTCTTGAAGATGGACTTCATAATGTCGTGCAGCTTGTTGTCAACTTCCTCGAATGTCCAGCTGTATCTGATGGAGTTCTGGCTCATCTCAAGACCGGAGGTAGCAACGCCGCCTGCGTTAGCAGCCTTTGCGGGACCGTAGAGCATATTGTTTGCGAAGTAAACCTCGATAGCCTCGGGAGTGGAGGGCATATTCGCGCCCTCTGCAACTGCGTAGCAGCCGTTTGCAGCCAGAGCCTTAGCGGACTCGCCGTCGATCTCGTTCTGAGTTGCGCAGGGGAGAGCGATGTCGCACTTGATCGTCCAGATGCCCTTGCAGCCCTCGGTGTAGGTCGCGTTCTTGTGGGAGGTTCTCGCTACATACTCCTTGATTCTGCCGCGCTCAACTTCCTTGATCTGCTGTACAAGCTCAAGCTCGATACCGTCGGGATCGTGGATATATCCGTTGGAGTCGGACAGAGCGACAACCTTTGCACCAAGCTCGGTAGCCTTCTTTGTTGCGTAGATAGCAACGTTGCCGGAGCCGGAGATTACAACTGTCTGATCCTTGAAGCTCTTGCCGTTAGCCTTGAGCATTTCGTCGGTGAAGTAGCACAGACCGAAGCCGGTAGCCTCTGTTCTTGCGAGAGAGCCGCCGTAGGTCAGGCCCTTGCCCGTCAGAACGCCGCTCCACTCGTCGCGGATACGCTTGTACTGACCGAACATATAGCCGATCTCGCGTGCGCCCGTACCGATATCGCCGGCGGGAACGTCGCAGTCGGGGCCGATGTGTCTGCAAAGCTCTGTCATGAAGCTCTGGCAGAAGCGCATTACTTCTCCGTCGCTCTTGCCCTTGGGGTCAAAGTCGGAGCCGCCCTTGGCACCGCCCATAGGCAGAGTAGTGAGGGAGTTTTTGAAGATCTGCTCGAAGCCGAGGAACTTGATGATACCCATGTAAACAGAGGGGTGGAGTCTGATACCGCCCTTGTAAGGGCCGATAGCGGAGTTGAACTGGATACGGAAGCCGCGGTTCACCTGAACCTTACCGTTGTCGTCAACCCACGGAACGCGGAAGATGATCTGTCTTTCCGGCTCAACGATCCTCTCGAAAACGCCTGCTTCTACGAGGTCGGGACGCTTCTCGACTACGGGCTGGAGGGTTTCAAAAACCTCTGTTACCGCCTGAATGAATTCCGGCTCGCCGGGATTTCTCTTCTTAACTGTTTCCAGCAGATCTACCAGATACTGATTTTTTAACGCCATTGTTAAAAATCCTCCTACATATAATTTCTGCCGTTTTGTGCCAATGCCCAAAACGTTATGTTCTTATTATACACTATACTCGTCTGTTTTGCAAGAATATTTTGATATTTTTTCATTTGGAAAATTCATTTTGTTGTTTTTTAACAATTTTATTTTTACATTTTATGCAAAACGCACATTCGTTTGTGCTGCGGCATATTGGGGAGATATTCCAGCCCTGCATTGCTGTTTCAACGGGTTTACGCATAACTGCGCTGCTTCGCCGATATAAAGAAACGCCTCTGCGGAGCGGAAACACATTTTGCAGGATTAGGACAAAAAAGTTTCGTAGTTTTACTGTTTTTTGTGCGGGAGCAGTTTATCGCGCGCGTGTGTTCGACGGCGCAGCTCCGGAAAATGCCGCCGCTTCATCTGCACGGAGCATTTCCGGCACCCGCCGCGCAGTGTTCGTCGTCACATCTCACTCAAACTCTTTCCTGTGCTGTTCCATGGGGTTAATTTGTTACACGAGCACGTCTGCCGCATGACAATCTGCCGCCTAAAGTCCGCCGTTTTCGCCCAAGTCAAGCATTTCCCCTGCGCCGTTCCATGGAGCTTTTTGCTCTCGTTCACGCCTGCCGCATGAAAATCCGCCGAGCAAAGTCCGCCATTCTCGCACAAGCCAAGCTTTTACCCGTATCGTCCCGTGGGGTTTATTTATTCCACGAGCACGCCTGCTTTATGACAATCCGCCGCACAAAGCCCGTCAATCCCGCCCAAGTCAAGCCTTTACCCGCGTCGTTCCGTGGGGTTAATTTGTTTCCCAATCACGCCCTCCGCATGATAATCCGCCGCGCAGTGTAAGGCGCTTACGCCCCCAAATTCAGCTGTTTAACCCCTGCCGTTCCTCGCGGAGCTTCTTTATCTCTCCCGAACACATCAGCCGCACCGCGATAAACCCTATCGCAGTGCAAACGCCGCCGATAAGCCACTGCCACCAAAAACTGACCTCGGGAACAAGATCGAGCAGCGACCCCGCCATGAACCCGAGGATAACGAGGTAGCAGCCGCGGCTGTGCTTTTCGATAAGGCTCTCGAGCAGCTTTGCGGTGAGAAACGTCCCCGCGGCAAGCCCCAGCGCCATCGGGAGCAGCGAAAGTATGTCCAGCCGCGAGATGCTGTCCATGACAGGCTCGTAAATGCCCATCATATACATCATATGCGCGCAGGAAATTCCGGGAAGAACCAGCGCGGCAGCCACAATGACCCCGCCGAGAAACTGTATCACTGCCGCGCCGAAGCCCTCCTTTGCGGGCGAGAACATCCCCTCGGGCAGAGTGCCGAGCAGCAGCACCGCGGCTGTTCCCGTGAGAATGAACAGGACGCCGACCGCCGTCAGCCTGTTCAGCTCCGCCTTTCGGAAAATAAGCGGAATACCGCCCGCGACCGCGCCGAGGAAAACAAACCTCAGCGGCAGCCCCGCAGGCGTGTCGAGCGCCGCGCCGATAAGCCCCGCGAGAAGCAGCATACCCGCAGCCGCGCCGGCGGCGAATTTCAGAAGAAAAGGAATGCTTTTTTTCGGCTCGGAAAATATCCTGCTGACCGAGGTGATAAGGCGGTCGTAAACGCCGATTATCATTGCCATCGACCCGCCGCTTACGCCGGGAATCGTCATAGACGACCCGACCGCAAGCCCCTTCAGCACTGTCAAAATGCTCTCTTTCATAGGCTTCTCCTTGTTTTTTTATCAGATTATGCGGGACGCGCCGCTTTTATTATCCTCCGTTTTGCTTATTTTACAATAAAACCGGCGATTTGCGCGTAAAATCCGCGTAATAAATTATCTGCGTGAAAAATATTTCATCACCTATTGCAAAAAATGAGGAATAATGATATAATGGTAAAGTATAAAATGTTGAATTATGCCTGCGGCAGGATCGCAGGCTCAATAACAAAACGAAAGAGGGATATTTATGGCAGACACTATGCAGGGTCTGAAAAGAACGTGTTTATGCGGCGAGGTAACTTCCGCAATGAGCGAGGTCGTTGTCGGCGGCTTTACTCAGAGAGTTCGCGATAAGGGCGGAATTATTTTCATAGATTTAAGGGACAAGAGCGGCATCGTACAGCTAGTTTTTGACGACACGACCGACCGCGCCGTTTTCGATAAGGCAAAGACCGTGCGCTCCGAATATGTCCTTATGGCAAAGGGCAATGTGCGTGCGCGCGAGAGCGTGAACACCGAGATAGCAACGGGCGGTATTGAGATAATGGTGACCGACCTGCGCATTCTTTCCAAGGCGCAGACCCCTCCCTTCGAGATAACCTCCAACACCAAGACCAACGAGGAGCTTCGCCTTAAGTACCGCTACCTCGACCTGCGCAGAAAGCCGCTTCAGGACAACCTCATAATGCGCCACGAGATAGCAAAGTGCGCGCGCGAGTATTTCTATGAAAACGGCTTCGTTGAGATAGAAACGCCGATGATGATAAAGTCCACGCCCGAGGGCGCGCGCGACTACATCGTCCCTTCCCGCGTTCACAACGGAAAGTTCTACGCCCTGCCGCAGTCGCCGCAGATGTACAAGCAGCTTCTGATGATATCCGGCATGGACAGGTATATCCAGCTTGCGCGCTGCTTCCGCGACGAGGACCTCAGAGCGGACAGACAGCCCGAATTTACGCAGATAGACCTTGAGATGTCCTTTGTCGACGTCGACGATATACTCGAATGCCTCGAGGGCTTCGTAAAGCGCCTTTACAAGCAGGTGCTGAACATTGATATCCCGACCCCGCTGCCCCGTCTGACCTACGACGAGGCAATGAGCCGCTACGGCTCGGACAAGCCCGACACCCGCTTCGGCATGGAGATAACCGATATTTCCGATATAGTAAAGGACTGCGGCTTCTCTGTGTTCAAGGACGCGGTCGCAAACGGCGGCTCGGTTCGCGGTATCGTAGCAAAGGGCGCTGCTGACAAGCTGACCCGAAAGGAAATAGACAAGCAGACCGAATTTGTCCGCGGAATAGGTGCAAAGGGTCTGGCGTATGTCCGCTGGGTTGAGGACGCGCCCAACTGCTCCTTCGGAAAATTCATGGGCGAGGGCGAGCTTGAGAAGATACTTTCCGCGCTTGGCTGCGAAAAGGGCGACGTTGCGTTTATCGTCGCGGACAAGGACAAGGTGACGCTGCCCGTGCTTGGTGCGCTGCGCCTTAAGATAGCGAAGCAGCTCGACATTATCCCCGAGGGCTGGAATTTCCTGTGGATAGTCGAGTTCCCGTTCTTCGAGTACGACGAGGAGAGCGGCGAGTGGCTCGCAATGCATCACCCTTTCACGATGCCGCTTGACGAGTGCATTCCGTATCTCGACACGGACAAGGCAAGGGTGCGTGCGAAGTGCTACGACCTTGTGCTGAACGGTATCGAGCTTTCGAGCGGTTCTATCAGAATAACCGACCCCGAGCTTCAGCAGCATATGTTTGAAATGCTCGGAATGACCGACGAGGAGATAGACGCGAAATTCGGCTTCCTTGTCGACGCATACAAGTACGGCGCGCCCCCTCACGGCGGTGCGGGAATAGGGCTTGACAGACTTGCCATGCTGATGTGCGGCTGCGACAGCCTGCGCGACGTCGTTGCTTTCCCGAAGGTAAAGGACGCGAGCGAGCTGATGAGCGAGGCGCCCTCCTACGTAAGCGAGGAGCAGCTTGACGAGCTTGGAATAGCCATTGTAAGAAACGAGGACGACGAATAAATTAACGGGCGGTGTGTACAGATGGATAAACGTGAATACAAGGAGATAAGCGCGCTTGCCGCAAACGGCGACACAAAGGCGTTCGCGCACCTTTATGAAACGATTTACCGCGAGATGTACTACACCGCCTTTTACACTCTGGCGAACGACGCGGACGCGGTGGACGTTGTAATGCGGACGGTAAAGGACGGGTTTTCCTCGGTGGGAAAGCTCCGCACCGAAGAAGCGTTCCGCACGTTTATGATGAAGTCGCTTTGCGCGAGGATAAAGGCGCGGCTGAAGGAATACCGCTCGGGCGGCGTTTCGGCGGAATACGGCGGTTCGGACATAAAGCGGGAATTTGACCGCCTGCCGGAGGGCGAGAGAATGGTCGCCGCGATGTATGTGGCGGGGAGATTTATCCCGTCGGAGATAGCGGCGTTCACGGGAATGTCCGCGGGCGCGGTGAAAAAGCGGCTGAAGAGCGCAATGGAGCAGTTCGAGCTGGATTAAGGCGATTAAAATTTATCGGAAGGAGGGAACGGGAATGACGGTATCGCAGCTTAGGGACAGAATGATGGAAAAGGTCGTTCCGGAGAAGGTAATGCCGCAGAATATCGCGGAATTTCTCATGGACGAGGACGCAGAGCTGCCCGAGCTGGACGCGTTCACGTTCCTAAACCGTCTGCGCGCGCTCGGCATAGGCTCGGCGGATTTTCTGTACCTTTTAAGCGGCTGCGGCGCGCCCGAGGAGGCCGTTGAAAAGGTGCGCAGAAATCCCGCGATGAATTTGCAGTCGCTTATCCTCACTCTCGACGGCGCGGGTCTTACCCCGCAGGATTACACGCGTATGCTGTACACCGCGCGCCAGCTTTGGGAGCGCACGCTCACTATGCGCCTTGAAAAGGCGGAAAATGCCCCCGAGGAAATCGAGGACAATGCCCCCGAGGAAATCGAGGACAATGCCCCCGAGGAAATCGAGGACAATGCTCCCGAGGAAGTTGAGGACAATGTTCCCGAAGAAGTTGAGGACAATGTTCCCGAAGAAGTTGAGGACATTGCTCCCGAAGAAGTTGAGGACAATGCCCCCGAAGAAATCGAGTACAATGTTCCCGAAGAAATCGAGGACAATGCCCCCGAGGAAGTCGAGGACAATGCTCCCGAGGAAATCGAGGACAATGCTCCCGAAGAAGTTGAGGACAATGCCCCCGAGGAAATCGAGGACAATGCCCCCGAGGAAGTCGAGGACATTGCCCCAGAGGAAATCGAGGACAATACTCCCGAGGAAGTCGAAAACACTGCTCCCGAGGAAACAAGCGAGTTCCGACCCGTCGACATGGAGCTGCTGCGG
Organism: uncultured Clostridia bacterium; assembly: GCA_945931735.1. Lineage (GTDB taxonomy): Bacteria > Bacillota > Clostridia > Oscillospirales > Ruminococcaceae > CAG-115. The sequence continues at coordinate 412 of CAMEPN010000005.1, read as the reverse complement.
CAGAGCTTAATTGCCGACGCGGAAGAAATATCCGGCGGTGAAGCTGCGCCGGAAAGCGCCGAAGCTGCCGAAGCCCCCGATGAAGCGGACGAGGACGAAGAATACGAGCCGCAGTACTGCAAAGGCGCGCTGATAACCTCCGCGGCGGGAGCTGCTGTGCTGTTTGCGGCGGCGGCAGCGGTAAGTTTTATGGGATTTGCGCCGATCGAATCGGTGGGCGCGCATTTCGCGGCGGACAGCAGCGAGATATTCGGCGCGATATATTCCTCCTACAACAGCGGTATCGTCGGCGCGGATATTCAGCCGTGGCGCGGCGGCAGCACACTTTTCGGGGACATTATCGTCGAGTCCGACGGCTCGCTTGGGACGTTTTTTGATGGCGGGAAATTGTATACCGCCGCTTCGGACGGAA
>CAMEPN010000004.1 GCA_945931735.1 uncultured Clostridia bacterium | reverse complement strand
TTGCTTATCTCGCCCGCTTTTATGTCCTTGAGAAGCTGCTGAAACTGCGGGCGGTCTAGGTTCTTGCCGCTCCAGCCCTTGTCGGAATACACCCGATATTCGCCGTCGCAGCACCGCCTGCACGCTTCTATCTGCGTTTCGATAGAAATACTGTCCTTTTTGTCGATACTCTGGCGGGCGTATATCGCGGTCATTCAACGTCCCCCCGCATATCAGACGGTCTTTTCGCGGCTGTTTATGTAACGGAGAAGCTCCTCGTACACCCGCCGCGCCGCGTCAAGGCGAAGCTCGTCATTCTGCGATTTTGGTTCCGTTGTAGTAATTTTGTAGGTCATAACCGTGTCCTTTCTCAGTGGTTTCCGTTTGCTATAATATATTAGCCCCGGGGGGAAATAATTACAGCTTGTTATAAGAAGTGCAGTAAACACATGATATGATATTAAAATAACGACAAACCTTGTTTTTGTAGGTTTGTCAATGATGTTGTACACTATAGTTAGAAAGAAGTTCGAGGGGAGATAACCAACCCAAGAGGCGCATAGGGCGGTCGTTAGAGCGCGGGCTTTCAACTGCTGATTAAGGTCATCACAGGAATAAAAACCGTGGCAGGAATAGAACTTATTGTGTATATGTACGAACGGCTTTTATTGTATTTGCGAGAAGCTCGCTTCACACCATATTTCTCGCAATATTTCATTGGGGATTGACGGAACCGCATTTCTTGTGTTATACTATTCATGAAAGATAGACCTTCTTTCACTTGAATTTGGTGTGGTAACTTTATTCCGGCAGATTTTGGTCTATCTTTCAATATTTTTTTCTATCTTTGTCCAATATCTATTGTAGCACTACAAAGCAGGAGGGCAATATATTTTATAAAAGTATTGACAAAATACAGAATTTGTTATAAAATAACTATAAGCATTAATATAGTATGGAGGTTGTTATGGCTCTTGTTAATATGATGGAACGATTTGTGGACGAAAAGCTTGACGATATGTTAAGGTTTGAAAACTGCTGCAAATGCGAGCGCTGCATCGAGGATATGAAGGCTATCGCGCTGAACAAGCTTCCCGCAAAGTATGTCAGCACACATAACGGAGAGCTGTTCTCCAAGCTTGATTCCACGATAAGGCAGAACACCGTAGACCTTAATATCGCGGTCGCCGCCGCAATAGAGGCAGTGGCTAAAAACCCGTCGCATAAATAACGGCGCCGCGATCGCTCATAGAAGAATTATCCCCCAAAAGGAAACGCTCTTTTGGGGGATATTTTGTATTTTTCCGCAGTATCAAAGCTCGTTTCGGTTTTCAAGCGCCTTCAGCAGGGTCACGTCGTCCGCGAACTCCAGCGCGGAGCCTGCGGGCAGACCGTATGCGAGCCGCGACACCTTTATTCCCATCGGCTTTATCAGCCTGCCGATATACATTGCGGTCGCTTCGCCCTCGACGGTCGGGTTGGTCGCCATGATGACCTCGCGGGTGCCGTCCAGCCGCGCAAGCAGCTCCTTTATTTTCAGATCCTCCGCTGTAACTCCGTCCATCGGCGAGAGCAGCCCGTGCAGGACATGATACACCCCGTCGTAGCCGCCCGCGCGCTCGAACGCGGAAACGTCCTTCGGCGACTCAACAACGCAGATAACGCCTTTGTCGCGGTTGTCGTCGGAGCAAAGCTCGCACACCTCGCGGTCGGTGAAATTCTGGCAGCATTTGCAAAGCTGCACCCCTCGGCGCGCCTTGACGAGCGACTGCGCGAACTCGTCCACCTCCTCGGCGGGCAGATTGAGCATATAATAGGCGAGCCGCTGCGCGGTCTTTATGCCGATGCCCGGCAGCTTTGCGAACTGTTCCGCCGCAAGAGCGAGCGGCGCGGAAATAAATTCTGACATAAATACTACCCCTTTATTTTGTTCGGCTCCGAAGTCTCCGCCTTTCGGGCAGAGCTTGGGGCTTTTTATTTCAAAGTCACTTCATAATTTCTCTCAAGCTCCAGCGTGAAAACGTCTTTACCGCTGATGTTGATGCCGTTTTCGGGGAGCAGCTTCTGCGCGGAGGAGAAATACACGGCTGTTCCCGCGTTGTTTTCGGGAGCTTCGCGCGTGTAACCGTAGTACAGCACGATGTCCTCGCTGCATTTGCTGCCTGCCTTTGCGGCGGCGAGCGTTGTTCCCGAAATGTCGATGATCCCGTCCCCGACGGACAGGGCGGCGGACACTTCCTCGCGGCGCAGCGTTTCCGCGCCATACTCCGAGGTGACTATCGTTTCCGCGCCGAAAATTTCATAAAGCTGCGCTATTGAGAGCGCTCCGCTGAAGTCGGCGTCGGGCGCGGAGATGATGTTGAGCCTTGTTATTCCGTTTTTCCGCAGGCAGTCGGACATCGTGCGGGCGATACCGCTGCCGCTTCCGCTTATGAGAAGCGACGCTTCGTCTTTTATGCAGACGATCGCCGCGGCGCTGTTCCCGCTGCTGACGAAGTTTATCTCGTGCCTGTTTTCGCGGGAATAGAATGACATTGCGAGCGAAAATGCGGTCAGCGCCGCGAACATTCCCGCGCAGCATTTATGAAATTCCTCCCCGAAGAACGCCGCGATGATCACCATTGCCGCCGCAAGTCCCGCGATGATATCTGCGCCCTCGAAATCCAATGGCAGCCAGAACAGCCGCACCTTTCCGAGCAGCAGCGGGACATGGGTCAAGACCTGCGCAAACGGGAATGCCGCAACGGCAAAAAGGCTCTGTCCCGTTATCCCGAGCAGCAGAATAAGCGTCATTCCCGCCGACAAAAACGGAAGGAGGATTATCGTTGCGAACGCCCCGACGAGCGAGATACCGCCGGATATCCCTATGCTGACGGGCGCGGTGCAGATGACGGCGCAGGCGGAGATGACCACGGCGTTCGCCGCCTTTCTGAGCGCGGCGTTTCTGATCCTGCCGCAGATAAGCTCGCCTATCCTCGGGCCGACCACCGCCGCGCCCAATACTCCGAGCACGGACATTGCGAAGCCCGCGTCCGTGACGGTCGACGGGGAGAACAGCATTATCCCCGAAGCCGCGACGCAAAGCGTGTTAAGGCATTCCGACCGACGGCAGAAAAGCGGGGCTGCGCTGAAAATAAGCAGCATAACTCCCGCGCGGATAACGGACGGAGAGAACCCGAAGAACAATATCCCCACGGGAACAAGCGCTGCGGAAACGACCGCTCCGACGCGCTTTTTCCTGTCGAAAAACAGCTCCGGCAGGACGGTCGCGAATATCATGAAATGCGTTCCAGAAACGGCGGTGAAATGGGTCGTGCCGCTGACGGCGAACGCGTCGCTGAGCCGCGCGGTGAGCAGCGAGTCCTCCCCGAACATCATCGACAGCAGCACCGCCTCGGCGTCGCCCTCAAAGCAGGCTTTCACGTTAGAAATGCACTGCTGCCTGAGTGCGCTCACCGCTTTCCGCAGGGAAAATCCCGAGGACTTTACCTCGCTTACATTCTCGGCAGAGCCGTAAAGGAGTATGCCGTTCGACAACTCGCTGTCCCTGTATTTTTCGGGCGGGAGGGAAAGCGTGATATCCGCCGTTACGATATCACCGACCTCGGCGTTTATCTGCCCCGATACGCGGACGGAGGTCGTTCTCCCGCCGAGGTTTATTTCTGCGGTCAGCCGCTGCGTATCCTGCGACGTTGAGCTTATTTCGGTGACGAGCATTTCGCCGCGCACTGTTTTTCCGTCGTATTCGGTTATCGGCGCGATATACAGCGCGGAATACAGCGTCATTACAAGCATTCCCGCAAGTAACCCCGCCGCAGATACAGCTGCTTTTCTGAATTTAATAAGCGAGAGCGCAAGCAGCGCCGCCGCGGCGAAAATCAGCCCCGCCGCCTCGGTATGATACGCCGCGAGCATTCCCGCCGCAAAGAAAGGCGCGAACCTCACTGCGGGGAGGGAGAGCAGCGCTTTTGTGTTTTTGTCCATCTGTCAAAAAGAGCGGTCTTTCCGTTTACCGATAGACTCGGCGGCAAGACCGCTCAATGTATTTGTGGGGTTATCAGATGAAGCCGGGGAAGGAAACGCCGCCGGTAACCTTTTCCATTTCTGCCGCGCCGTAGTCGTCAACTTCCTTGAGTATCTCGTTCACGCCGCTGATGATGAGGTCTTGGAGCATTTCGATATCCTCGGGGTCAACGACCTCGGGCTTGAGGGTAACGGACTTGAGCTGCTTGTCGCCTGTCATAACAAGCTCGAGCGCGCCGCCGCCGACCTGCTTGGTGAACTCCTTGGTTTCAAGCTCCTCCTGCACCTTGGCGATATCCTCCTGCATTTTCTGCGCCTTCTTGACCATCTGATTCATGTTAGGGGTTGAGTTCTGATATTCCTTGGGTAATCTTGCTTTCATGGTAAAATTCCTTTCACTTAATAATTACTTCTATATCAAGCTGTTCAGCTTTTTTCAACAGCTTTCTTACTTCTTCGTTACCGCTTTCCGCCTGTGCGGAGGCGTTTGCTTTCGCGGCGGAGCATTCAAATCGCACAGCAGCCTTTATTCCGGGCGCGTCGCATATCTCCTCGGTCTTTATGCGCAGCTCCTCGGGGTTTGAGGACAGCCTGTCCGCGACGAAAACGGTAGGCACGCTCACGACAAGCGTATCTCCCTCGAACCGCGCGGTCGACCCGAGCAGCATTACGTCCGACATTTTCTCAAGCGCGCTTTGCCATTCCTCGGGGGTTATCTCGCGGGGCTTGGTGTTCTCCGTTTTTTCGGGGACACTTGCGCCGCTCGACTTCTCGGGGGCATTTACGCTGTCCGATTTTTCGGGGGCATTAGGCTCGGCAGTTTTTACCGCCGCACTCGCATCATTTTCGGACGGGGGAGCGGTATGTGACTTCATAGGGGCAGCCTTTTCGGGCACTTGATATGACGCGGGCGGAGCGGTGTCAAATTCCCGCTGGGGGATATATTCGGCGGGCGGCTCCTCGGGCATCGGCGCGAAATTATCCTCGGGCGCTGCGGGGGCGGAATTCATAACGGGGGGCGGCGCGAAAACGTCTTTCGGCTCCTCCTTTGCGGCGCGCGGGAAAGCGCTGTCCGCATGACCCGCCGACGGGGACGGCGCAGGTGTATCCCTGTGCGCGTTTGCCTGTCTGAGCGTCTTTTCTGTGTCCGCCTGAAGCTCGCGTATCTTGCTGATATTCGCGGCGCTCTGCGGGGAGAGGTCTTTGAGCGGGGTAGGCTCGAATTTCTCCTGCGGTATCTCCACAAAGCTTACCGGCGCGGGAGTCGGCTGCGTATCTTTCGCGGGATAGGCTGCCACAGGCGCCGAGCCTGCCGAAGCGGGGGAGCGTGCAGCCGTTGAAGCAGTGCGCGGCGCATTTTCGTCCTGCGCGGAAAGCCGCAGGCACATTCTCACCAGACACATTTCCGCCGCGGTGCGCCGCTGCTTTGTTTTTCCGATATTATCGGCGCATTGCTGAAGCAGCGAAAGGCAGCGGAGTATATCCTCGAGCGAGAACAATTCCGAAAGCCTTGCTATCTCCGCGTGGTCGCAGGGCATTGCGGAAAGCAGCCCCGTGTCGGCGGGAATGGTTTTATAAAGCATCAGGTCGCGGAAGGTCATGCTAAGCTCGTCTATTATCCGCGCGATGTCCTTCGAGCGTCCGTGAAGCTCTGCGAGGAGCTTAATGCAGCCCGACGCGTCGCCGTTTGCGATCATTTCCGTGAAGCTGAAAAGGTGCCTGTTGTCCGCGACGCCCGCGTATTCTCTCACCGTGTCGGTGGTTATCCGCGCGTCGGCGGAAAGGCAGCGGTCGAGCACCGAGAGCGCATCTCTCATTCCGCCGTCGGAAAGGCGGGAGATAAGCTCCGCGGCGTCCTCGTCGAGTTCGGCACCCTCTTTTTGCGCGACGTCGAGCAGCCTTTTCGCGCTGTCGTGTATGTCAATTCTTCTGAACTCCATGCGCTGGCAGCGGGAGATGATGGTTGCGGGGACTTTATGCAGCTCCGTTGTCGCGAGGATAAATTTTACATGGGCGGGCGGCTCTTCGAGCGTTTTCAGCAGCGCGTTGAACGCGCTTATCGAGAGCATATGCACCTCGTCTATGATATACACGCGGTACTTGCAGCTCACAGGGGTGTATGCCACCTCGTCGCGCAGCGCGCGCACATCGTCTACGCCGTTGTTGCTGGCGGCGTCCATTTCAACTATATCGGTAACGGCGCCCTCTGCTATTTCGCGGCAGTTCTCACATTCGAGGCAGGGGTTCCCGTCCCGCGGAGAAAGGCAGTTCATCGCCATGGCGAGTATTTTCGCGCAGGTCGTCTTTCCCGTTCCGCGCGAGCCTGTGAACAGGTAAGCGTGGGCGGTCGTGCCGTTGGTTATCTGATTTTTGAGCGTGGTGGTGATATGCTCCTGAGAGATCACGTCGTCGAAGGTTTTCGGACGATATTTTCTGTATAATGCAAGATACATTTCCACCCCGCCTTTCCGCTTTTTTGGCAAAAAAACAAATGCTCTCGATTATGGGAACAGGCTGACTGCGGCACACAGAGATATCCGCTTAATGCTGCTCGGTTCCCCGCCTGACATGGTTCACAGCACTCCGTTGCACAGGGCCTGTCCCCATAAGCGAGAGCATTTATTTACTATAATATTATACTCTATTTCCTCACAAAAATCAAGTGCAAATGCCGCATAATTATTACGGTATGACCTCGGCAATGTATTTTTCGTCATTTTGCACAAGAATATGTATGCCGAATGGCAGCTGTTCAAGGATTTTATATGTAATATCACCAAAAAGAAAGAACCCCCGCAAAAAAGCAGGGGCATAAAGATATATTGCCAAACCATGCGATAAGAGATAACAGGAAACAAACACATATGCACTACCGGCAAGTGGGGCTTATGTGCCGAAAAAATTCCTATTTATCCTTTTGACATTATAGCATATTTTTTTACCAAATGTACAAAAATGTAACCAAAACCCCCGAAATTGTAATGAATATATTGACATATAGTGACGTTTTTTATATAATATAAAAAAAGGGGGACACGCAGTGAAGTATTTTATATGCGACGACAACATCTTGTTCGCCGAGGATCTTGCGCGGAGAATAGCCGGCATAGACAATTCTGCGGACTTAGGTGTGTATTCGACGCTTGCGGCGCTTTTATTCCACCTCGAAGAGGGCGAGCGCGCCGACGCGGTATTCCTTGATATAGTAAACGCAGACGGAAACGGGCTGAGCGCGGCGGAGCGGATACGGCGCATTGACCCGTCGATACGGATAGTTTTTGTCACGGGCTATGCGGAGGATTATTCTCAGGCGATATTCGACTGCCCCGTCGGGTGCGAGCCTGCGGCGTTTCTCGCGAAGCCTGTCGACGACAAGTATCTTCGCACCGCGATATCAAAGCTGAAAAGCGCCGAGAAGCACGAGAGCGTTTTTATCCCCGTCGGCAGCAGCCGCAGCACCTCCTACATCGACGCAGGCTCCATACTGTACATAGTCAGCGAGCGGCGGCAGATGCACATTTTCACCGATGGCGGCGAGGAGTGGTGCTATTGCAGGGTAGAGGACATGATGAAGCTTCTGCCGGAGAATTTCTGCCGCTGCCACCGGAGCTATATAATCAACCTTGACAAGATATTCCGCATAAACAACTGGTCGCACGTTGTCATGAAAAACGGCTGCGATATCCCCGTGGGAGGGGTATATGCCGACGCGCTGAAGGAGTCTGTCACACGCCGCTATGCGGGGACATCGTTTGCGGAGGTATGAGCTTGGAGCAGATCTATATTGATATCCTGTTTTTTCTTACATATCATGTGTTCAACTCAATACAGATATATGTGTGCTATCATTTCATGCTAACGCCGAGGTTCAAGACGAGGTATGTCCTCCCGATATTCGCGGCGATACATTTTACGATATACTGCCTTATTTATGACACTGTCCCGCTTGTGATACGGTTTCTGCTCCAGCTTCTGATAATTTTCCCCACTGCGCTTATTTGTTTTAAGGACAGCGTGAAAAAGAAGCTGCTTGCGGGCGGAGTTGTTTTTGCGGTGCTGATGCTGTGCGACCTGATCGCGGCGTATATTTCGTTCGATATATTCGGCTTCGCGGCGACACAGGTCGAGGTCAAAACATGGGACTGCGTGGTTGAAGCGATGGTGATAAATTCCGTCGTGTCGGTCATTCTTTCGCTGATGATAATTATTTGGCGAAAATTCATAAACCATCTGGAAATAAAGAGCATGGGCTTGTTTATCCTCTTCCCGATAAGCCAAGCGATAAGCATTGTTGGGTATTATTACGACGGCGACTTGAAGAGGATCGCTGCCGGCGACCCGTTCGACAACCCGTTCACGCTTATAATGTTCCTGCTGTATGTTGTGACGGATATATTCATGTTTTTGGCGCTGCGGCAGAACTCCACGCTGGTTCAGACCAAAATAATGCTCGGCGAGATGGAGAACGAGATGGATATGCAGATGCGCTACTACGAGAACATGAACAGGCAGTACACCGAAATTCGCGAATACCGCCATGACATAAAGAACCTTATTGCCGCCGCGGAGATAAGCATGAGGTCGGGCGCAACGGAGGACGGAATGTCGCTTATCGGTGAGCTGAAAAGCAGGTCGGAGGAGCTTAAGGTGCCGATATACTGCGGCAGCGCGATAGTGAACGCCGTGCTGTGGGACAAGCAGCGGCTCTGCAGGGAGCAGGGTATTGATTTTTCGGCGAACATTCCCGCGGGGGAGGGCGTTCCTCTCGAGAACACGGACGCGTGCTCGCTTTTCGCAAACCTGCTTGACAACGCGATAAGGGCGGCGGAAAAGACGGCAGACCCGTTCGTTTCGATAAGCTTTCGCAGCGAGATAGGAATGTTCTTTCTTGAGGTGAAGAACTCGTCGTCGGAGGTTTTCACGGCGGACGCTCCCCCTAAAGGGAAAGAGGACGGTATTCACCACGGCTGCGGCATGAATATTGTACGAAGGATAGCCCGTAAATACAACGGGAGCTTTTCGATATCCTCCGACGGAAAGACCGCGCAGGCGTGCTTCAGCGCGGTGATAAAGGAATAATTAAGGGCGGCGCCTTTTCGGACGCCGCCCCTTATTCATCTTAAAAAATACAGGAGGATTATCAGAGCGAGCGAAACGCCGCAGATTATCCAGTTGCGCATTATGGTGCGCTCAAGCTCTTTGTCCTTTTTCTTGCGGTCGTCGCGCTTTGCCAAAGCTATCCCTCCGTATCGTTACGGCTTGCTGCCGAAGATCGGCGAGCCGTTTTTCAGTATGTAGATATGATTTACGTTGCCTGCGGAATAGTCGTTTCCGAGGTTAAAGTCCGTCCAGTCGGCGCGGGTTATTCTTACTTGCAGCGTGAGCGAGCCGCCCGCCTCGAGCGTTCCGCCCGAATAGGTAATGGCGCATTTCGTGTCGGCGTTGCTTCCGCTTACGCTCTTGAATTTGCCGCTCACCTTGTCTGTGAGGGCTTCGTAGTTCGTCCCGCTGACCGCAGTGTGGTCGCACCAGAAATTGAGGTCATTGTTCCCGTCGTTGGTGAAGAAGTAGTCTATCTCCAGCTTGGACAGGTCTATTGCCGCGCCCGTTCCGTTGGTCATATTGACCGTGAACTGTATCGTGTTGCCGCTTCCGCTAGTTGTCGACTGGTCGAGCGTTACGGACAGGCCGCCCTTTTCGGCGGAGGGGTCGCTCGGCTTCGCGGTCGTTCCCGCAGTTGTTCCCGCGGTATTGCCGCTCGCTGTGGTGCTGGAGGATTTTGTGGTGGTAACGGGCTTGAGTGCGCCCGCGGACTTGCCGTCAGGCTCGGTGCCGAATACAAGCGTTCCGCCCTCGTACAGACCGACGTGCGCCGCGCGGATAAGCTCGGAACCGTTCGTCCCGACAAGCTCGACGAACGACGGGTCGTTGTCGGAGTTCCAGCCGTCGGCGATCATGCGGAACTGAACTTCCTTTTTATATGCGCTCTGTCCTCCCGGGTATATCTTAACGCCGCTGAAATCAATGCTGACGTAGTATATGTGCTTATCCTTGTTCCATTCGTAAATTCCGCCGAACTTTGCTCCGTCGGAGTAATTCATCGTTACCTGAACGTCGGAGGCGCTTCCGCCCGCGCTGTACAGCTCGGAAAGGTCAACGAAATATCTAAGCTCAAGGTCGTCGGTAACGCGCGCGGGCCATGCGGTTTTATTGTATATCATCGCCTTAATTTCCATGAAGCCGTTGCCCTGCGCGTTGATGCGCTGCTCGACGTAAAGCTCCTCGCCGACCTCCTCGACAGCGCCGAAATTCTTCAGCGTCTTGCCGCCGTATTTATTGTACATTTTCGCGAGCGCGGCCGTGAAGCCCGCGTTATAATCGTCCGCGACCTCGTTCTTGTTGTAGTCGGAAACGGTGTCGGTGTAGCCGTCGTTCGCGTCGGGACCGCCTACCAGCGCGCCGTAGAGCGTGTGGCGGTGGGACGAAGGCTCGTTCATGTTATCGCTCCATGAGCCTTGAGCGGTGCGGTGGTGCGGGTGTTCGGGGGCATTCTCGCCGAAGCCCACCACGAAGCTCCTGCCCGTGCTTCCGAGGGCGTAGTTTATCTGGCTCTCGCAGAAATCCCAGTAGGTCTTTGCCTTAGCGGAGGAGCATCGTCCGCTGTCGGCATATACCGCCGCAACGAACGCCGCAGTTGTGGCGTAGCGCAGGCTTCCCCATGTATCCAGCCATGCAAGACCCTTGGGAGTATAGGTTATGCGTTCGCCGCCTGTGCCGGTCGTCCACCAATCGAGGTTCTTTTCGATCTTATCCTTATACTTCTGCTCGCCGGTAAGCGTCGCGAGCAGGCAGACCGCGCCTGTGTAGGTGTCGTCCCAGCACATGGTCCACTTGTAGTTGCCGCCGCAGCTTTGCTCATACTGCTTCGCTTTGGCGAGGTAGCCGCTGTCGTTTGTGGCGATATACAGCCATACTCCCGCCCAAGTCAGCTCGTCGTAAAATCCGCTCCACGAGTTGTAGAAGCCGTTCGCGGCGGTGTAGCCGCTGTCGCTCTTGACCGTTTCGGCGTACTTGTAGAGCTGTTTTGCGTGGGTAAGGCATTTATCGGCGTACGCCTTGTCGCCGCTCTTATAAACCGCCGCGCACGCCGCAAGGCTTGCCGCCGCTTCCGCCGCGACAGCCGAGCCGCCGTGGTCAAGGTCGACCTTGTAGGACGGACGGTTCATCTGCATTACCTCTGCCGCGCCCCACCACGAATGGTCTGCGTTTCCGTCGCCGACCTGATAGTAATACACGTTTTCGGAGGGGTGGCACTTGATGAGGTAGTCGTTTATCCACTTTATCGTATCGAGGGCGTATTCGAGCTGACCGCTCTTTTCATACGCGTCCCTGTCCTCATACACGCTCCATGCAAGCATTGCGGCGGTGTATGCCATCGGGAGGTTGAATTTCACGTTGTCGCCCGCGTCGTAAAGTCCGCCCGTCAGGTCAAGACCGACGTCCGCGCCGTCGTTCATTCCGCTGTCCCCGCGCCAGTTTGTGCGGGCAGTGCTTTCGTCGATATCGCCGCTGCGCTGTAATTCATAGAAAAGCAGCGACTTTTGCAGCGCCTCGCCGTAGTTGTATTTGCCGGAGGAGCTTGTGCCCTCGGTTCCGCTTCCGCTTTCGGTAAGTCCGTTGCCGGTGGGCTTGGAGGTCTGCGGGGCAGTCGTCGACGCAGTGGTCGAAGCGGGCTTTTCGGGGGTCTTATCCGATGTTGACGTTGAGGCTGTTGCGGCGGCAGTTCCCGTTACGCCGGTCGTACCCGCTGTTGACGAGGTGGTTGGAGCAGGCTCCGGATCGGGAGCGGGCGCGCTGTCCTCCTGCGGGACGCTTGCTACTGAGGTATCGGTTTCCGGATCGCTTACCTCGTCAGGCTCTGCCGACGACGCTTCGTCGGACAGGATATCGTCGGAGGAAACTGTGCTGTCCTCCGAAGTGATTTCGGAAACTATTCCTCCCTCGGACGGAGTCTGACCCGAGGAACAGCCCGTTACGAACAATGACACCGCGAGCAGCGCCGAGAGAAGTTTTCTTCTGAGCTTCATGATACTGCCTCCTGATGTTGAATTTTATGCAGTTATACGATGGTGAAATGCGCGATATAGCTTTGGAAATCGCCCCAGAGCGACGGAATGTCAAATCCGCTGTTCATAAGCACCTCGGCGGAGTATACCCTGCCTGTTTCCTCGTGCTTGTAATACGCGCCCTTTTTCAGACCCGAAAGGCGCAGCCTGTGGAGGAACACGCTCGGCTCCTTGAGCACCTGAACATACTCGAGCAGCGCCTCGCTCTTGTCCTTTGCGACGAACATCCACGCGTCGAAGCGGTCGTTGTTGAACGGGTTTCCGAGGCGGTACTGGTCGCCTGTTCTGATGAGCGGGTTGTATTTGTTGAACTCCTCTATCTGCTTGCGGATATTCCATTTGTCGTCGTCGGATATTTTCGTGATATCCAGCTCGTAGCCGAATGTTCCGACCATAGCGACTCTGCCCCTTGTTTCAAACGGGGTGATACGTCCTACGCAGTGGTTCGGGCTGTCGGAAACGTGCGCGCCGAAGCAGGAGCATGGGTAGCACAGCGAGGTGCCGTACTGGATCTTAAGGCGCTCTATGGCGTCGGTGTCGTCGCTCGTCCATATCTGCGGGGAATAATACAGCATACCCGCGTCGAAGCGCGAGCCGCCGCCCGCGCAGTTTTCGAGCAGCAGGTCGGGGAAGTCGGTGAGCAGGCGCTCCTGTATTTCGTAAACGCCGAGGACGTAGCGGTGCCAAATCTCGCGCTGCCTTTCGGGAGGGAGGACTTCGTTTCCTACCTCGGTGAGCTGGCGGTTCATGTCCCACTTAACGTATTCAATGTTTGCGGAGGAGAGTATCTTGTACATCTGCTCGTAGATATAGTCGCGGACGTCCTTTCTCGAAAAGTCGATAACGAGCTGCGAGCGCGCAGTGGTGCGGGGTCTGCCGGGGATATGTATGCACCAGTCGGGGTGGGCCTTGTAAAGCTCGCTGTCAGGGGATATCATCTCCGGCTCGAACCAGATACCGAACTTAAGCCCGAGCTTGTTTACCTCGTCGACAAGGTGCTTTAAGCCGCCTTTTATCTTGTCCTCGTTGACATACCAGTCGCCGAGGGAGGAGCGGTCGTCGTTCCTGTGACCGAACCAACCGTCGTCCATTACGAGCATTTCAATCCCCGCCTTGGCGGATTCACGCGCGATATCGAGCAGCTTTTCCGTGTCAAAATTAAAATATGTTGCTTCCCAGTTGTTGATGAGTATCGGGCGGCGGATATCCTTCCACTTGCCGCGGGTGAGGTTGTTCCGCATTACATCGTGGAACGTGCGGCTCATGTTTCCTATGCCCTCGGAGGAGAACACCATGATGACCTCGGGGGCTTGAAATTCCTCGCCGCATTCAAGGTGCCAGCTGAAATCATAGGGATTTATTCCCGAGAAAACGCGGGCCTTTTCGTACTGGTTGACCTCGCAGCCCGCGACGAAGCTGCCCGAATAGCACAGCGCAAAGCCGTAGCAGTCGCCGTAGTCCTCGGTCGCCTTATGGTCGACGACGGCGATGAAGTTGTTGTGGGCGTGGCTTGTCGAGCCGCGGCAGCTGTCGACGAGCTGCTTTCCGAAGTGGAGCGGGTTTCTCTGGACATGGCGCTCTCTTGCCCATGTTCCGTAGAGGGTTATCATGTCGTAGTCCTTGCTGTCAAGCTCGACGCAGGTGCTTAGCAGCCTGCGCAGCTCTATCGGGTCGCTTCCGCCGTTGCGAACCTTTACGGAGCGCGTGATGACGTCAAGCTTCTCGAAAACGGAATATTGCAGCGTTATCTGAAGCCCGTTAAGCGGGTCCTTGCAGTACAGCTCAAGGCTGGTTACTTCGTCGTCGGAATTTGCGTAGGTCGCGGGCAGACCCTCTAGCTTTTTCTTGCCCTTGTAGATATTATAGCCCTCGTAATAGCATTCGCAGGCGCTCATGCCGTTTTTATCCATGAGCTGCATACAAGGCTCGCGGAAATCGGCAACGCCGCTTGTCGGGAACTCTATCGCCGCGCAGTCGAAGCTGTGCGGTCCCATTGCGTCGTGTACGGCGGGGATAAACGGTTCGTCGTTCGGTATCCTCATCATGTGGGTGATATCCGTTTCGGGGATATACGCGCCGTAATACAGGTGGATAAGGTTGTTTGAATCGGTGACATGGAACGCGTAGGTGGTGTTGGGGGTATCGAGCTTGAAAACTCGTTTTTTCTCGTCAAAAACTATCGGCATATCGTACCTCGGTAAAATTTAATTATTATCTGCCGCTTCATAATCTGCGATGTATCTGTTTGCGGCGGCGGAGATTTTCTCAAAAGCAACATCTCCGCTGTCTGCGGCGTCCTTGAAGAACTTATAAAGCTTTGCGCTGTTAGGTATCGCGGAAGCGCGTCGCGCGATATATTCATGGGTCGCGCTCAGCTCGGGGCGGGACATTGCATTTATCGCAAAGTCGATGAACCTGTTCTTGTCGGTGAACTGCAGATAGCTGCACGCGGTGATTATGCTGGAATAGAGGTTGGGCGATATCATAACGCTGCCCTCGTATTCGGTGTCGCCGGAAAGGAGCGCCTCGAGCTGCGCGTCGGAAAGCCCGCTTATGGCGCAGGTGCTCTCCATCATTTCGCTGTCGGGCATACGCTCGCATTTTTCGAGGACATTGCGCGGGATAACGTTGTTGGTGACGGACTTTTTCCGCACGGTATTCAGCTTTTTGAGCAGTGTGTTGAAGTGTTCGGGCTTGTATTCCGTTCTTCCCTCAAGAATATTCATCAGCATATCTCTCGGGAACAGCTCAAGCGGGATCTTTACGGACGGGCTGCGGAAGCCTGTTATACCCTCGCGCACGGGAGCGGGCGCCTCGGGCTGCTCGCCCTCTTTGGGCGGAGCGGGGGGGAGGGGCGCGTCGGTATACGGCTCGGTTATTTTCTCGATGACCGCGCACTTGAACGGCAGACCCTTTTCGACGCAGGAAACCGCACCGTGATGCCCTTTAAGAAGCACGGAAAACAGCCCCGAAAGGTGGTAAACTATGCCTTGGCAGCGGCGGGATTTTACTGCCTCGTCGGTCATGAGCTTGGTTTTGGGGACATAATGTCCGGGCGGCTCGCTCGGGATAAGGAAGCAGGGCTTGTATGTGCGCTCGTTTCCTATGACGCGGTTGCGCTCCGCCGTCGCGCGTACCTCGTGCGAGATGTTGTATGCGCCCCAGAAGAAAGCTCCGCCGCCGTCGGTGGGGTAGTAGTCGGCGGTATACACAGCATAGACCCCGTCCTGAAGCAGCGGGAACAGGTCATGCAGACCCGCCTCGGGCGATTCGCCGCGAGTGAGCCTGTCGAAGCATTCGGTAAGCGCCTCGCGCAGCTTTATGTCCGAGCCCTCAAACCCCGGGCAGAGCGACACCAGCTTATCGGTGCGCCTGCTCCCGTGATTTGGGCAGACCAGCCTTACGACAGGGTCGTTTCCCATATAAAAAAGCCTTGTGACCGACGCTTCGTCCGAGTTCATCGGGATATGACCCGCAGAGCAGGTGCCGATTATACCCGCGCCGTCGGTCACGGAAACGAGAAGGACGCTCCCGTCGGCGGTTTCTATTTTTTCGCTTTTTATAACACCCACTTTTTTCTCCTTATCTTTGTTCAAGCTTTAAGGCGAGGATATCTGCGGCGCCGCCCGCGAATTTCTTTCCGAACGCTTTTTTCGGAATGAACGCGATGGGGGCGTTGTTTTTGTAGATTATGAATATCTTGTCGGTTTCGATGAAGTAGTCCGCCTCGTTCCACGGGACAAGGTCGCGGCCCTGATAGGTGGAGCTTTCGCAGGCGGCGAAGCCGAATTTGCTTATAACGAACGTGATGTTCATATCGGCGGCGGGGTCGCAGTCGGCTATCCTGAAATATTTCGCCTTAGCGACGGAGTGGCAGATTATGTAAACCAACAGCGTTATTATGCCGCCGCTTGCCGCCGAAATGGGAATGAAGTACAGCAGGTTGTCGCGGGTCACGCCGACGAAATAATGCAGTATGCCGAAGGTCAGCAGCATGATAAGCAGCGCGATGAGCCACAGCAGCTTTACGAGCTTTATATTCATAAGAGAAATAAACGCATTCGCGGCGTCGTTGCCGTCTATCTCGCTTTCTCCGATATAGGCGTCCGTGCCCTGAGAGAACTCTCTGTACAGCGATTTCAGCGGGAGCAGCCGCTTTTCGTGGACATATTCAAAGCCGTATTTTTTGTACGCGCATTCGATGATAGCGACCGCTCTCAGAAACTCATCGGGTGAGGAGAAGAGCCTGCTTTTTACGATATACTGCGCCGTGTCGGTGGCGAAAAGTATGCCGCCGCGCGTCACTGTTACCGTTTTCGCCATGCCCCAGCTGAACACCTTCGGGCAGTCGGCGCCGTATGAGCACACCGAAAAGACACTGCCGATGATGAATGTGACGCCCGTATTTTCGTCCGTGACAGAAACGGGCTTTAAATCACAGAAAGCCATTACAAATGCCTCCTTGCCGCTGTAATGTTCCAAATGTTGTATACTTACTCTCTATTATAGCATAATTATAATAAAAAATAAAGAGGAAAAACAAATTTTCCGCCCTATTTTTCCGTTTTATTCCGATACGTCGTTGATGCTGACGTCGCACACGCGGAAAAGCCCGCCTATTTCCTCAAAGGTGAATTTAAGCTCCCTGCCGCCGCTGCGCGCGGACATGACAGCGCCGTTTTCGGAGAAATCGTATCCGTTCTGAAAAAGGAACCCTGCGGCGAGCAGGCGGTGGTCGCAGTAAAACGAGGATATCACCCGTAAATATATCTTGGCAAGCTCGTCGAGCGGGAGCGGCGCGAAAACCTCGTTGGGAAGCTCCTCTATCCGGACGAAGATGGACAGCGCGTCGTCGACAGGGCAGCGGTAGTAGCAGACGTTCTTGTCCGAAACGCCGACGCTCACCATCGCGATATTATGCCCCGTGCGAAGCTCATCGAGCATGAATTTCCCTTCGGAAAATTCGGGGACGAAAGGGAGCGCGCGCTTTGCGCGTCGGGAGGGCGAAAGGAACATATCGGGGAGATTGCTCTCCGTGTTCGCCCAGCCCCAAAGCCATGTGCCCTCGGAGGTGTTTTCGCTGCCGAGAATGCCGCAGGGAAAGCTCCTGTCGCCGAAGCGGATAGTGCGCTCTCTTACGTCAACGTTCCAGCCGCTGTTTCCGATGACAAGCGCGGCCATGGCGTTCTGCCACGCGTAGGAAGCGCCGACCGAAAGCGACAGCAGGCTGAAAAAATCGCTTTTATCGAAATCAATGGGTGCGTCGAGTATACTTCTTTTATTCATAAATCAATCTCCGAAGCTGATGTTCTGACCGAATTTGCGCAGGATATCACGCAGCAGCACGCGGTCTATCTTGTAGACCTTTGTTTTTCCCGAGGGCAGGTCGTCGCGGCGCAGCTCAAAGCGCATATACACCTCGGAATAGTCCTCCTCGAAATACAGCGTGCAGAGCAGGTAGCGGTCCTTCGTGGCGTAATAGTTCACGGGGGAGAGTTTGAGCACGCTTCTTATGTCGGCGTCAAGCTCCTTTTCAAGCTCCGCGGGAGCCATCGGCTCGAACTGCACCTTTTTGTTCACGGGCATTTCTGCGGCGCGCTTTTCTTCCTCGCTCTTCACGAGCTTTGGCTTTTTTCCGAACAGTCCGAACATAAGACGCTCTCCTCTCACATATTCATATTTTAATTGTATCACATTTGCGGCGATAATTCAATATCAAATTATTTGTGCAAAATCTCTAATTTGGAGTATACATTTTATACTTTTTCTGTTGCAACAAACGAAATTGTTAAAAAATATGCGAATACCCCTTGATTTTTTTGAAATATTGGGTAAAATATAATTAGCACTCGGGAAACAAGAGTGCTAAAGCTCTTGCAAAGTACATTTTTTTAGGAGGAAATATATATGACAATCAGACCTTTGGCAGACAGAGTAGTTATTAAAATGGTTGAAGCCGAGGAAACCACTAAGAGCGGCATTATCCTCACCGCAAAGGCGCAGGAAAAGCCCTCTATCGCAGAGATAGTTGCGGTAGGTCCGGGCGGAATGGTAGACGGCAGCGAAGTTGTTATGAACGTCAAGGTAGGCGAGAAGGTGCTTATCAGCAAGTACGCGGGCACAGAGGTAAAGGTAGACGGCGTTGAGTATTCCATTCTCAAGCAGTCGGATATCCTCGCGGTAGTTGAGGACGAAAGCGCTCCCGCAAAAAAGGCTGCGAAGAAGTAACATATTGAACAATTGAATTTGGAGGGATACATCATGGCAAAGGATATTATTTACGGCGAGGAAGCGCGCAAGGCTCTTCAGGCAGGCATAGACACTCTTGCGAACACGGTAAAGATAACGCTCGGTCCGAAGGGCAGAAACGTTGTTCTTAGCAAAAAGTTCGGCACTCCGCTCATCACTAACGACGGCGTTACCATCGCGAAGGAGATTGAGCTTGAGGATGCTTTTGAGAACATGGGCGCGGCTCTTGTAAAGGAAGTTGCGACCAAGACCAACGACGCTGCGGGCGACGGCACAACAACAGCTACCCTGCTTGCACAGGCGCTTGTACGCGAGGGTATGAAGAACATCGCAGCGGGCGCTAACCCCATGGTAGTTAAGAAGGGCATGAAGAAGGCTGTTGACGCTGCCGTTGAGGAAATAAAGAAGAACGCTAAGAAGGTACAGGGCACTGCGGACATCGCAAGAGTTGCCACCATTTCGGCAGGCGACGAGGCTGTCGGCGCTCTTATCGCAGAGGCAATGGAGAAGGTAACTGCCGACGGCGTTATCACCCTTGAGGAGAGCAAGACCGCAGAAACTTACA
Source organism: uncultured Clostridia bacterium (assembly GCA_945931735.1). GTDB lineage: Bacteria > Bacillota > Clostridia > Oscillospirales > Ruminococcaceae > CAG-115. The sequence goes on along the minus strand of CAMEPN010000004.1, from coordinate 333 downwards.
GCGACGTTGTTGAGGGTATGCAGTTCGACCGCGGCTACATTTCTCCCTACATGGTAACGGACACCGACAAGATGGAAGCCGAGATCAACGACGCCTACCTGCTTATAACAGACAAGAAGATCTCCTCTATTCAGGATATCCTGCCCCTGCTCGAGCAGATAGTACAGGCGGGTAAGAAGCTCGTTATCATCGCAGAGGACGTTGACGGCGACGCGCTGACCAACCTTATCCTCAACAAGCTGAGAGGCGTATTCACCTGCGTAGCAGTAAAGGCTCCCGGCTTCGGCGACAGACGCAAGGAAATGCTCAAGGATATCGCGATCCTTACAGGCG
>CAMEPN010000003.1 GCA_945931735.1 uncultured Clostridia bacterium | reverse complement strand
CCTGTTCATAAGTGCAAATCAGCTCCTTTTGAAAGTTTATGCAAGTATTATCTGCAAAAATAGCGGGAATATGCTTGTGCTGCAATTGGCAATATTAGCATAAAACCGCTTGAAATAACAGGATAACACCCTTAAAAGGAAATATAAGTAAAGAATTTTGTGCTGCAAGATAATTTCATTTGTTATGTTTGCATAGCGAGCAGCCTAAATAAGGATATATATTAGGGCATATTTACAAAATGCAATTTCTGAAAATAAAAATTGCAAAAATCGCTTGACTTTTCGTTTTATTTCATGTATAATAAGACCATAGCAAAGAGGCTATGACAAATAAATCTCAAAGGCGAGGTTTATAGGTCATAGCCTTTTTTGCACTAAATCCGAAAATAAAACGGTAATGAAAGGGGCGGTCTTTTATGGACGCAATTTTAACAATGATGTCCGAAGCGGCGGTCGACTCGACGGCGGCTGTTCAGGAGGTCGTCGACGCGACGATGTTCAATGTCGGCGACGGAAACGGTATATGGTACCTTATCGGTGCGGCGCTCGTATTCTTCATGCAGTGCGGCTTCGCGATGGTAGAAACGGGTATGACCCGTGCGAAGAACGCAGGCAACATCATCATGAAGAACCTGATGGACTTCTGCATAGGTACAGTGGTTTTCGTTCTTCTCGGCTTCGGTCTTATGCTCGGTGAGGACGCGCTCGGCGGTCTTATCGGCTTACCTACTCTCGATATCCTCTCCAACTTCTCGAATTTCGACCGCGGCGCTGAATTCTTCTTCAACCTTGTTTTCTGCGCAACGGCTGCAACTATCGTATCCGGCGCGATGGCTGAAAGAACAAAGTTCCTCAGCTACTGCATCTACTCCGGTATCATCAGCGGCATCATCTACCCGATCGAGGCTCACTGGGTATGGGGCGGCGGCTGGCTCGCACAGCTCGGCTTCATCGACTTCGCGGGTTCTGCGGCAATTCACATGGTCGGCGGTCTGTGCGCGCTTATCGGTGCGAAGATGGTCGGTCCCCGTATCGGCAAGTTCGACAAGGAAGGCAAGCCTAAGGCTATCCTCGGTCACTCCATGACGCTCGGCGCTCTCGGCGTATTTATCCTGTGGTTCGGCTGGTACGGCTTTAACGGCGCGGCTGCGACCAACGGCGCATACCTCGCAAACATCTTCCTTACAACTACGGTAGCTCCTGCTGTTGCTACCTGCGTAACTCTGGTTTACACATGGCTCAGACACGGCAAGCCCGATGTTTCGATGTGCCTTAACGCTTCGCTTGCAGGTCTTGTTGCGATAACGGCTCCCTGCGCGGACGTTGACTGCGTTGGCGCGATCATTATAGGTTTTGTTTCCGGCTTCCTTGTTTGCTTCGGCGTTTGGTTCCTCGATTATGTTCTTAAGATCGACGACCCTGTCGGCGCGGTTGCTGTCCACTTCTTCAACGGTATCTGGGGCACTATCGCGGTTGGTCTTTTCGCAACAGGCAAGGGTCAGGACGGTATCACCGGTCTGTTCTACGGCGGCGGCTTCAACCAGCTAGGCATTCAGCTCCTCGGCGCTGTTTCCATACTCGCTTGGACAGGTGTTACTGTATTCCTCACATTCTTTATCATCAAGAAGACGATTGGTCTGAGAGTATCCCGCCACGAAGAGGTCGTTGGTCTGGACGCAACAGAGCACGGTCTGCCTTCTTCCTATGCGGACTTTATCCCCACTATGCACGTTGAGATGTCCACCTCCGGCAAGGAGAAGGAGGTCGAAACTATGGCGGCTCCCTCCGCTCCCGCTGCACCTGCTGCTGCGGTTCCCGTCGAATACAAGAAGTATACTCCTTCCGACGGCGTGAAGATGTCCAAGGTAGTTATCATCTGCAAGCAGGAGAAGTTCGACGCTCTCAAGAACGCGATGTCCACTATTGGCATCACCGGTATGACAGTAACGAACGTACTCGGCTGCGGTATGCAGAAGGGCTCTACGGAGTATTACCGTGGTGTTCCCGTTGAAACTCACCTCCTGCCCAAGGTTAAGACAGAAATCGTTGTGTGCAAGGTTCCTGTCGAAACTGTCGTTGAAACAGCGAAGAACGTTCTCTACACAGGCAAGATAGGCGACGGCAAGATCTTCGTTTACGACGTTGCCGATGTAGTTAAGGTAAGAACGGGCGAAAGCGGCTACGACGCTTTGCAGGACGTAGAATAATATTTATACATAAGAACAAAAGAAAGTTTATCCTCTCCTGAATACATATCCCCCGACGGTCACGCTGTCGGGGGATATTGTTTATATCGGGACAATTCCGAGCAGGACTGCCGCCGCGAATGCCGCCATATGGTCGTATTCATCGCAGCCGGCTGTTTTCGGAACGGGAAGCTCCATCGGGTCGCATATGCCCGCGGCGGTATTCATGCTGCGGTTGAGCGAGAGGGTCAGCTCCGTATCTGTCGAGGAGGTAAAGGAAACGGTGTTTTTCGCGCCGCTTCCGCAGGTTATGAGCTGGATATCCGAGGGGATATTTTCGGGCGGGTCGTCCCCGCTTACGATAACGCCCAGCGCGCTTTCAACCTGTGCAGCGCCGTTTTTCCCGATAATTACCGCGCAGTCCGCAGCGCGTATCACGGCGTCATTACCGACGGTTGCCGTTCCGACCTCGGGGAAAATTTTCCCAAAAAGCCCGCCCGCGCCGCATTCGCCCGAGATCATCACAATTCCCATAAAACCGCTCCGTTTTGTTTTTTTAGGATTATTTTCGGCGGAAACGCGGCGATTATTCCATATGGAAAAAATCACGCTATCCCAAGCAGCCGCGCGCCATTTGCAACGAGCGCGCAGACCGCAATTCCGGCTGCAGTCGGAAGCGCGAAGCCGAGCGCCGCCCATTTCCAGCCGCCCGCTTCTTTTTTCAGCGTAAGCAGCGAGGTCGAACAGGGCCAGTGCATGAGCGAGAAAATGATAACGCATATCGCGGTGACATTTGTCCAGCCGTTCGCGGCGAAAAGCTCCGCCATCTGCGCGGGCGCAAGCTCGGTAAGGCTGCCCTGCTGCATATATGCCATAATGATGAGCGGCACGACTATTTCGTTTGCGGGAAGCCCGAGTATGAATGCCGCGAGAATGACCCCGTCCATTCCGATGAACCGCGCGAACGGGTCGAGGAACTGCGTTATATGCGTGAGCAGCGTAGCGTCCCCGACGGATATGTTGGCGAGCAGCCATATTACAATTCCGGCGGGGGCAGCCACCGACGCGGCTCTGCCGAGGACGAAGATCGTCCTGTCGAGCAGCGAGCGGACTATGACCTTACCGAACTGCGGCATACGGTAAGGCGGCAGCTCGAGTGTGAACGACGACGGCTCCCCGCGCAGCAGCGTCGCCGAAAGCAGCCTTGACATCAGAAACGTCATCGCGACCCCGAGCACTATCACCGCAGTCAGCGCCGCGGCGGAGAGTATGCTCCCGCCAAGCCCCGCAGAGGATACAAAGAAAATTGAAATGATGGTTATTATCATCGGGAACCTGCCGTTGCAGGGCACGAAATTGTTCGTGAGCATTGCGATTAGCCGCTCGCGCTTGCTGTCGATTATGCGGCAGCCGGTTATCCCCGCGGCGTTGCAGCCGAAGCCCATACACATGGTATATACGATTTTGCTATTATAACGCAGCTAAATCCGCCATTCGACTTTTACGGATCTATCGGGCATAACGACGACCCTGCGGACAATGGACGAAACATAGCCGCGCTGCTCAGAAACGTCGGGGCTGTCAAGCCTTTCTCTGTGTTGCAGCAGCTCCGCCCATTCGCGGCGGCGGTCTATGAATATGTGGGGAGTTCCGGCGAGCTGCGCTTCAAGACGGTCGCGCTCTGCCTCAAGCTCACGCAGTCGCCCCGTAACGCTCTCAAGTGGAATACCGGCTTCCTGATAAAGTGTTATCAGCCTGTCGGACTGCTCTTTAACGTCGGCGAGGCGGGCGGTCAGCGCCGAGCGGATATCCTTCGCGGGCGAAGCAGGGTTCTGCGACAGCACAGCCGAAGGGTCGACGGCAGCGCGGGCGATCTCATCGCGGACAAAATCGTCAAGCTCACCGATGGGTATATTCGGGTTTTTACAGTCGGGGTCGATGATGTATTTTTTGTCGGTCTTTGCGCGGGAGTAGCATTTGTAGCAGCCGTGATTCCCGTGATATTTAGCTCCGCAGTTTCCGCAGAAAACAAGCCCGGATAGCATGAACCCCGCGCGGAAAGGATTTTTCTGAAGCTCTGTCCGCCCATCGGAACGCTCGGACAGCAGCCGCTGTGTTTCATAGAACGTTTCGGGCGAAATGATAGGCTCGTGCTCGCCGTCATATTCCTGACCCGAAAACTTGACCTTTCCGATGTACAGGCTGTTTTTCAGCACGTTGTACACCAGCGTGTGACTGCTCCAGCCGCCGTATTTTTCGCTCATTATCCGTTGTATGGAATGGACGCTCTGCCCCTGCAAAAACAGGCGGAACACCTCTCTCACCTGCTCTGCCTTGTATTCGTTGACGACAAGGCGGCTGTCCACATAGTCGTAACCTGTCGGCACGTTTCCGCCGCCGTGGAACAACCCGTTCTTCGCGCGGCCTATGCGCCCCATTGTAAAGCGCTCCGTTATCTGATCTTTCTCTAGCTGAGCGAACACCGAGAGTATTCCGACCATTGCCTTGCCGAACGGAGTTGATGTGTCGAAGTTCTCGCAGACGGAAACAAAGCTCACGCCGTATTTATTGAACACGTCCTCGATGAGGTACAGCGTGTCTTTTTGCGAGCGGCTGAGGCGGTCGAGCTTGTAGACGCAGACGACTGAGAACCGCCCCGCTCTGACCTGCTCTATCATATTCCGCAGCGATGGACGGTCAAGGCTTCCGCCCGAAAAGCCCGGGTCGACGAACATTGTCGGCTTTGCCCAGCCGCGCGCCTTGCAGAACGCCTCGAGGCGCTCTTTCTGCTCGTCGATGGAGTAGTTCTCAATCTGATTTTCTGTCGACACACGGCAGTAGCAAGCAACTGTTTCGGCGGTCATGGCGTTCTCCTTTCTATGATGTACCCCCTGCTCTTTCGGGCAGGGGCTATTTGTTTATATCAGATCTTTGATCCTATCAATATCTCCGAAGAAGCGGACTGACTTGTCTGCCCCGAAATAGTCACACTTAACACGGAGTTTGTCCGATACCCTAAGTGTTCCCTTATGAACTCCGCCGTCCGTGATGTCTATTGAATATACGCCGTCATTTACAGTCATATGACAATCGGCAGATGGTAGGGCTGATTTCACTGCATTGATTGCTTTATCGCCGATGGTTTCTGACTGGACTGTCGTGGAGGGAGTTGCCGGAGCAAAGTTTATTGTCGCGCCCATGACTTTCCTCATAGCTTCAGCGGTTGCAGCGCGGTGCTTCTCAATGATCTGTGTGGTGATCCTGTTTCCGGTTTTGATCTCCGGTCGAGATAGAAAATACTTCACCAGCTCATCACTGGGAGAAATCAGATCCTGCTTTAGCGTCTGCTCTACTACTTTGACATATTTCAAGAAAACCGCCTTTGACAGTATTTCTTTGATATTGAAATTAGTCTTGCAGAACTGCTCCAGAGATGACAGGAACAACTCTTCGTCATCGTCAAGAATGTTGAACGACAGAAACGGATCATCGTCCATCACATTCGGAGAATTAATATCGCTGTAAAAATTGTATGTATTTCCGTTTGTGAGTACCGCTAGCCGGCAGCGGTTAGTTGAAAAATATCGGTACAACTGTCCTTGTTGCTGCTTCTGGAGTTTCAGCCCCGCGCGCTTAGCTTCAATGAGTATTACCGGTTCGCCATCGTGCAGGATAACATAGTCTATCTTTTCGCCCTTTTTCCCGGCGACATCGCAGACGTACTCCGGAATAACCTCGTTTGGGTTAAATACATCATATCCCAGCAATACAAGAAATGGCATTATCAAAGCCGTTTTCGTGGCTTCTTCAGTCATTTCAGCGAATTTATCGGAGTATTGCAGCACTCGCGATTTGTATGAACGGAAATCATCAGCAAACATTACGTTCTCCTTTTATATCGTCATTGAAAGATAACTATTTACGCTTCCTTAGCAACGTCAGACTGACCACCTTTTTTATACTCATCGTCAGAAGCGATATACCTAGCCTGTTTAAGCAACTGCTTTATTCCTTCATCGTTCAGTGTGCTCATAATGGCAAGCAACTCTTTTTCGTGGTTGCTCATGCTAGTGCTTTCTGCGGACGGCACAGCAGTCCTGCCGAGCAGGTAGTCTGTCGAGCAGTTGAGGTAGTCGGCGAGTGCCTTTACCTTCTCAGCAGATGGTATATTTCCCTTTTTTATGTTTGCACCAAAATCTTTCCCTACTCCGCTTTGAACATAAGCGGTAGTTTTGCTTATTCCTCTATCTTGGCATAATTGTTCAATAAGAGATATCATTTTGCTATAATCCATTAAATTGCCTCCTTTCTATTGACAATTCGTATATTTACGATTATAATAAAATCATCCCCACACAACCGTTTCTGGAAAGGAGAATGATTATGCGCGCATATACAAACAACAATGGTAAAACTGAAATAACAATTTATCCGCAAGAAGACCCTGAATTTGAAAAGCGTCTTCAAAGAATCAGAGAACTCAAAGATGAATTAGACAAAGCAGTTACCGAACTTATGTTTTACAGCCACAAGTTTTCGCTGACCTGCAATTTTACCCTCACAAGCGAAGAAGATGAATAATTATTTTGCGCCGTTTTGTCCGGCGCTTTTTTTCTCCGCTTGTTTTTCTTCGTTAATGGTAACCAAATCAGCAAATAAAGTTTCCTGCTCATGCCTGTCTATGTACCATTGCTTAATAAGTAATTCAACCAACTTAATCAGTTTTTCAGCTTCGCCTTCGTCGATGTCAATAATGCAGTTTACATCTTTCTCCATGTGCGCGCCTATGTTTCCTAGTGACCTTAGCGCGTTGATTGCTTTCCATTGGGCTGCCGGTATTTTTTCTTTTAAGGCATCTATTTCATCGACAAGTCTGTTTTTTGATATTCCCCAGAAATCTCTTATCATACCTTGCAGACAGCGTCTAGCTAACGTAGCCGAGGCTTTTGGACTTAGGTGCAGGATAGAACACGCTTCAACGTAATCGTTTCGGATACCTATCGGTATATAATCGGGATATGAGTTATAGACAGCATTAGGTTTTACACGGTAAATGCACGGGTTATTGTCGTCCCTATCCGTATACTCCTCAATCCATATTGTTTCTTCTTTGCAGCTTGGGCATCGTGAGAGAAAAAGCTGATAAAATTCTGAATCAAAATATCTTCTATTGTCCTGAATCAAGTGTATATCAAATGTGATTATCTTTAGTGTGCTTGGCCCGGTATTAGCATATGTTACAAGCGGATATATTTCGTTGCAGTATGGGCACTTGATACTTTCATTCATTGTTTGGCTCCTTCCCACCGCTCCGTGGAGCGGTATTATTTTTTTGTATAAAAATCAAAACGCAAATTTGTAGATTATCACAAAATTCGTATATTCACGATTTTGCTGTTGACAATTCGTGAATATACGAGTATAATATACTTGTAGCAAAACCCCGACATAGAAATATAGCAAATCCCACCGTCCTAATCGGGCGGCATAAAATTCGTGTCATATTTCCTCGCAAGTATATGATACTACTTTTTTAACCTTTTGTCAAGGTTTTTCTACGGACAAAATCAGAAAGGGCGTGATTATCATAGCACTGCAAAATTACAAGGCATTTAAGGCAGAGGTCCGAAAGCAGCTTTCGCTTCGAGGTTGGAAGTACAAGGATCTATCCGTCGCGACGGGCTACACCACAAGAACGATAGAAGCGTTCATGTGCGGCTCGAGAACGTCTGACAGTCTGGCGGAGGCTATCGCTAAGGCGCTGGATATTCCGGCGCACCTTGCAACGTGAAACTGTACAACCACACACCGCATAAACATTGAAGGGAGGTGACAGCATGGAACGTCGCACGGTAACATTCACGATCGGCGGCAAGCCGACGGAGTTTCAGATCATCAACGTACACCCGGACGGGACGGAGTTCGACCCGGCGGATATCGTCATTGACAATTCCACCGAGGCAGGCAGACGTCATAACCGGATACTCGCGGGAATGATCGAAAGGGAAGTGAACAAGAGAGCGCTTGAGCGTGAGCGCGCAATGCAGGCTGATAATACTACCGAATAAAAACACAGGACGTCCAAAACGCAGGACGTCGGAAAGGACAAGCTATGATCGAAGCAGATAAAATGACCGCCGAGGAGCGCGAGAAGCTGACGCGCGAGATAGAGCGCAAGACCGACGAGGACAAGCAGGCGATCTGCACAGCACTTTGCGCGGCGCTTCAGCTCACACGTGCGGGCGGCTCTATCGAGTACATCGAGTACGACCGCGATAAAGAGGTCGCGATAGTGCATTACTCCGACAGGCTCCCCGTGGAAGTGAATGTCGCCTGTGACAGCGGCAGAGCACTTATCTACGACATAATATGCGAGGTGTGACAATGAACAAGCGATACATAGTTGCCTTCGTTCTTCTCGCACTTGGGCTCGTGCTCGTTGTCGGCACGTTCGGCAAATACGAATTTGACGGTGTGATCGCTCCCGCGGAGTTTATCGGTAAAACGGTGCTCGGGCTGGCAATGATGGCAGCGGCGCTTCCCATATCGGGTGACCTTGATGAACGTATAGAGAAAGGCGGTGAAAAGCATGATACACGTAGAAAATAAGCGTATTACCGTCAGCGGCGAACAGGGTCAGATCGTCTCCGAAACAGGCGCGGTGATAGATACACTTGCCGAAACAATGTCCGATAATCTCGGTTTCAGCTATGAGGTCGCGCTTCAGATCATCATAGAGTCAATTTACAGGGGCTGTCTGATGTCGCGCGATGAGAAAAGAAAAGACCGCTGAGCGACGGCAATCGCAACAGCGGCAAACAAAAATGTTTTACAGTGGTATTGTACCACAGAAAGAGAGGATTGTCAAGATGACGGTCACAGAATTTGATAACAAGCTCGCCCTTCTTGAGCAAGCCGGCGGCGAAGCCGAAAGCACTCGGGACAGACTTATTTTCCTGCTTAAAGCAGTAGAGTTTGCCGAGGAACTTGCCCTCGGGCTCTTATGCCTGCCGAAAAGCGAGCTTACCGAGCAGGAACGAAAGGTCATCGGCGAGATAAAGCGGGGCGCTTACGCGCGCAGGTCGCCGCTGCTGAGGATTATTCAGCAAAGGGTGATAAGCGGCGACAGAAAGGAAAATCAATCGTGAATACAACAAAAGCATTATCGGACGAGCAGATCGAGGAGGCTCGCATAAGACGGGCGAACGGAGAGCGAACCGCCGCCCTCGCCGAGGAGTTCCATGTTTCTAAGGAAACCATGCGCCGTTATATACTGGGCGCGGATAAGAAGGACAAGCCTGACGGCGCTGCTGCTCCCGCCGCGTCGACCGAGCCCGCGTCCGAAAAGACGGATCTCACTCCCGAAAGCGACGACGCTCTTGATGTGATATACAACCTCGCGCGGGGCATTGAGATATTCGTCAGGAATCACACCGTCGGGGCATTCAGTATCCATGTATCCCGGGAAAACGAATCTACCACTGTCACCGCAGTCGCGGGCGACAAGGAGATCACCATAAAGCACAGGGAGCAGCCATGACCGCCGCGCCCGCACGCTGCCCCTACTGCGGCAGCATAGAGAACCACGGAAACATCTGTGATTGGTGTCACAGCCCAATTTCAGACGATTACTATATCAACGAAAGTAGGAACAAAAAAATGAAAATCAAACTCGAATTTACAGACCTAGACCCAACGCAGGCGCTCGAACTTATCAAGTGCGCTACTGCTCGCAGCGAGGAGGAGCGCGTCGGCGAACCCGCTCCCGCGATGACCACGACTGCACCTGTTAAGCCCGCCGCGCCCGTTCTTCCCGCGCCGGCAGCGGCGCCGCCCGCATCCGCTGTTCCCGTTCAGGCGGTACCGACAGCGGTTCCCGTTCAGGCGACTGCTGCTGTTGCGCCTGTTGCGCCTGTGGCAAGCGCAGCTCCTGCGGCTTCGTCGGCAACGGCGCCTATTCCTACCGCGCCGCCCACCGCGGTCAAGCAGTACACAGCGGACGAGCTCGCAGTAGCAGCGCGGCCTGTTTGCGAAATGCCGGGCGGGCGCGAAAAGCTGCTCAACCTGCTCCACTCGTTCACCTACACCGACAGCACGGGCACAGTGAGAACCGTCCAGAGCATTATGGATATGCCGCCGGAGCAGTACCCCGCGCTTGCAAGCGGCATAAGGCAGTTAGGGGGTAGGATATAATGCCGGACTCTCACGCTTTACTTTCCGCGTCGGCGGCAAAGCGGTGGCTTAACTGCCCGCCGTCCGCGCGGCTGACCGAGAATATGCCCGATACCGCGTCGGAGTACGCGGCAGAGGGGACGCTCGCGCACGCGCTCGGCGAGCTGAAGGTCAGAAAGAAATTCGAGATAATGAAAAAGTCCGTCTATGACAAGACGCTGAAAGAGCTGAAAGCCGATCCGATGTATTCGCCCGAGATGGACGGTTACACCGACAGCTATCTCGATTATGTCGCGGCGATAATGCACAGCTACAAGAGCAAGCCTTACATAGCTATCGAAAAGCGGCTCGACTACTCGCATATCGCGCCCGGCGGCTTCGGTACCGGCGACTGCCTCATCATGTGCGGCGGCGACCTGCATATTATCGATTTCAAGTACGGCAAGGGCGTCCCCGTCAGCGCCGAGGATAATCCGCAGCTCAAGCTGTACGCGCTGGGCGCTGTTCGTGAATACGACCTGCTGTATGATATACGGAATATCACGCTGCATATCGTTCAGCCGCGAACGGACGACGGGAACTCCTCGTGGGGCATTACTGTGGAACAGCTGAACGAGTGGGGCGAGAGTATCAAGCCTATCGCACAGCTCGCATATGACGGCAAGGGCGGTTTCAACGTCGGCGAGCACTGTCGTTTCTGCAAAGCAAAATCGACCTGCCGTGCGCGGGCAAACTTTATGCTCTCAGAAGCCGGGTTCTCAAGCTTGCCGCCTGAACTTCTTTCAGATGATGAGTTGGGAAAGATTCTGGAACGCGCCCGGTTATTCGCAAACTGGCTCTCTGATGTTGAGAATTATGCGCTGAACGCGATACTTAACGGCAAGACTATCACGGGCTTCAAGGCGGTCGAGGGCACGAGCCGGCGAAAGATAACCGACATAGACGGCGCTTTCGAGGTCCTCAAGGCAAACGGCTACGACGAGGCGGTTCTCTATGAGCGCACGCCTCTCGGCTTGACAGAACTTGAAAAGCTCATCGGCGGCAAGAAGAAGCTGACCGATCTCATAGGCAAATTTATTGAAAAGCCGCAGGGCAAGCCGACCCTCGTTCCGGCTGACGACAAGCGTCCCGACTACAAGCAGGACGTCAACAAAATTTTTGGAGGTAACAACAATGAATGAAACAGCAGTAACCACAGGCAGAGCAAGACTTTCTTACGAGCACCTTTTTCAGCCTTATGCTCATCAGCAGAATCAGGAAGCAAAGTACTCCGTGACGATACTCGTCCCAAAAAGCGACATTGCCACCAAGAGCCGCATTGACGCCGCGATCGCCGCAGCTACGCAGAACGGTATCTCCAAGTGCTGGAACGGCGTAAAGCCGCCTATCGTGGCCATCCCCGTGTATGACGGCGACGGAGTACGCCCCACAAGCGGCGAGCCGTTCGGCGACGAGTGCAAGGGCTGTTGGGTGTTCACGGCTTCGAGCAAGCAGCCCCCGCAGGTAGTCGACACCAATCTGAACCCCATCATCAACGCAAGCGAGGTTTACAGCGGCTGCTACGCCCGTGTAAACGTAAATTTCTTCCCCTATAACAGCAACGGCAAGCGCGGTATAGGCTGCGGTCTGAACGCCGTGCAGAAGCTCGAGGACGGTGAACCGCTGGGCGGCGGCATTTCCGTGGCGGAGGCATTCGGGGCGCCGATGGCTTCGCCTTCGCCCGCTCCTGTTCAGCCCGTTCAGCCTGTACAGCAGAACTATCCGCAGCAGAACTATACACAGCAGTACGCGCAGCAGCCTGCCCCCGCGTATCAGCAGCCACAGGGATTTCCCATGCCCCCTGCTGATTCCAATTACGGGATAGATCCTTTGACGGGTATGCCGTACTATGGCAATTGATCATCTGTCGATCGACATCGAAACCTATTCGTCCGTTGACATAAAGAAATCGGGGCTGTACAAATATGTGCAGTCCCCGGACTTCGAGATACTGCTGTTCGCGTTCAGTTTCAACGGAGAACCGGTACGCATTGTCGACCTGACCCAAGAAAAATTACCGCCGCGCATTATATCCGCGCTGGTTGACCCGAATGTTATCAAGCACGCCTACAACGCCGCATTTGAGTGGTACTGCTTATCAAAATATCTCGGCAAGCGTGACTATATAGCATGGCTTTCGCAGTGGCGCTGTACTCAGCTCCACGGGCTTTATCTCGGTTATCCTGCGGGGCTGGCGGCGATAGGCGAGGCGCTTGGGCTTCCTTCCGACAAGAAGAAAATGAGCGTCGGCACCGCGCTGATAAACTACTTTTGCAAACCATGCAGCCCGACCCGCGCGAACGGCATGAGAACACGTAATCTTCCGCAGCACTCGCACGAGCGCTGGGAGCTGTTCAAGCAGTATTGCTGCCGCGATGTTGAAACAGAAATGACGGTAGATCGCAGGCTGTCGGGCTTTCCCGTTCCCGATGATATACAGAGGCAATGGGAGCTCGATCAGCGTATCAACGCATACGGCGTCCGTCTGGACACCGAGCTGATGAACGGCGCCATTGAATGCTCCGAGCAGATAACGGCGACGCTTATGGAAGAAGCCGCGCAACTGACAGGGATCAATAATCCTAAGTCAATAACTCAGCTCAAAGAATGGTTGGAAGACGAAACAGACGACGAGGTTCCCAGCCTGAACAAACAGACCGTATCTGACTTGATAAAAAAGCTTCCTGTTTCAAAGGCTAGGCGCGTGTTGGAGATAAGACAGGAACTAGGGAAAACATCTGTATCAAAATACAAAGCTATGTCAAGCGCGATATGTGCCGATGGCAGGGCACGGGGGCTGATACAGTTCTACGGAGCTTGTCGCACAGGGCGCTGGGCGGGGCGTCTTGTTCAGGTGCATAATCTTCCCAGACCCGTATTTGAACATATAAATCTAGACCTTGCCAGAGAGCTTGTGCAAAAGCGCGATAGTTTCATGATCAAATACCTTTACGGCAGCGTGCCTGATTTACTTTCCACACTGATAAGAACAACTTTTATTCCGTCAGCAGGTAATAAATTTGTTGTAGCCGACTTTTCCGCTATTGAAGCCCGTGTTATCTCATGGCTTGCCGGAGAGAGCTGGCGGCAGGAGGTATTCGCTACCCACGGCAAGATATATGAGGCGTCTGCGTCGCAGATGTTCCATGTTCCGATAGAGCGCATAAAAAAGGGCAACCCCGAGTACGCGCTTCGGGCAAAGGGCAAGGTGGCGGAGCTGGCTTTAGGATATCAGGGCGGTGTTCCGGCATTAAAGAAAATCGGCGCTGATAAGATGGGGCTTTCGGACGAAGAGCTAAGCGACATCGTTTTTCGTTGGCGGCAGGCAAATCCGCGAATAAAAGACCTGTGGTATAAAATTAATGGGGCGGCGCTTACCGCTGTCCAAGATTGCGTTCCTGTAGGTGTCCAGGGTCTTATTCTCGCAAGAGAATGCGATGTCGGCAATGGGCTGGATTTCCTTACAGCTCAGCTGCCGAGTGGACGAAAATTGTTTTATCCCCAGCCGTCAATAGTAACTAATCGGTTTGGCGAGCCGTCAGTTGCATTCAAACGCCAAAAAGGTAAAGCGTGGTGCGATGAGGAAACCTACGGCGGCAAGCTCACCGAGAACATCGTTCAGGCGATCGCGCGGGACTGCCTTGCGGTAACGCTGGAGCGGATCGAGAACGCGGGCTTTCAGACGGTCATGCACATACACGACGAAGCTGTCGTTGACTGTCCCGCCGAACGCGCCGACCTAGAAGTCCTCTGCGCGCTGATGAAGCAGCCCATTCCTTGGGCGGCGGGGCTTGTGCTCAACGCCGACGGCTTCGTGGGAGATTACTACAAAAAGGAGTGAGATAGCCTTGCATAATGATAGGCTTTTAAATATATCGACCGGCGCGAGCCGCAAGGCTGTCGTATGGACGCGGCAGCAGCTGATGTGGTCGGAGCTTTGCGAGAAGCTCCGCACCCCGCAGCGGACGACAGAAGTGCTGGCGGACTTCCTGCGACTGCCGAAAGCAAAGCAGGACGAGCTGAAGGACGTCGGCGGCTTTGTCGGCGGAACGTTGAACGGAAAGCAGCGCAAGGCGACGGCTGTTGAGGGGCGCGACATCATCGCACTCGACCTTGACACTATTCCCGCGGGCGCAGCGGACGACGTGCTGCGTAAGATAAGCGGTCTGGGCTTCGGGTACTGCGTTTACAGCACGCGCAAGCATAGCCCTGCCGCGCCCCGACTGCGGCTTCTCGTGCCGTTGAGCCGAACCTGCACCGCCGATGAGTACGAGCCGATCGCGCGCAAGCTGGCGGAGTATGTCGGTATGGAGATGTGTGACCCGTCCACGTTCGAGGCGTCCCGGCTGATGTACTGGCCGAGCTGCTCCGCCGACAGCGTATACGTCTATGCCTGCGAGGACAAGCCGTTTCTTGACGCCGACGGTATGCTGGGTCTGTACAATGACTGGCGGGACGTTTCAGAGTGGAAAGGCGTATCGGCGCCGAAAATCCCGCGCGGAGCGAAGCAGGCAGATCCGACGGGAAAATCCGGAATAGTGGGCGCATTTTGCCGCACATATGACGTTTACCGCGTTATCAACGAGCTGCTGGACGGGGTGTATATCCCCTGCGGCGAGGCTGACCGATACACGTTTTCGGGCGGCTCTACGACCGGCGGCGCGGTGGTATACGAGGGCGGAAAGTACCTTTATTCCCACCATGCCACCGACCCCGCCGGCGGGAAGCTGTGCAACGCGTTCGACCTTGTGCGGCTGCACCTGTTCGGCGAAAAGGACGAGGAAGCCGCGCCCGATACACCTGTGAACCGTCTGCCGAGCTTCACGGCAATGTGCGAATTTGCCGTGTCGGATCCGGCTGTCTGCTCGCTGCTTAACACCGAAAAATACGAAAAGGCGATCACGGTTTTCGGCGAGAACGCTGTCGAGGACAACGCAAACTGGATCGCGCTGCTTGACGTCTCAGCGACCACAGGACAGCCGAAAAAGACCACCGACAACATAATTATCATTCTCGAGAACGACCCGCTATTGAGGGGCAGAATGCGCTTTGACGAGTTCAGTAACCGCGTGCAGGTAGTCGGTGCTGTTCCGTGGGATAGCCGCCCTGAGATCAGAGCGTGGACGGACAACGACGACGCGGGGATCCGCCATTATCTTGAGAAAGCGCACGGTATCACCGGAGTGAACAAGATATTCGACGCCTGCTCGCTCGTGTGCCACAAGCACACGGTGAACGTGGTGCGGGATTTTCTGAACGCGCTGCCGGAGTGGGACGGCGTTCCTCGGCTGGACAGGCTGTTCATTGATTACCTCGGCGCGGAGGACACGGAGTACGTTCGGGCGGCGGCGCGGAAGTCGTTCACGGCAGCAGTTGCCCGCGCCATGCAGCCGGGCATTAAGTACGATACCATGCCTATCCTCGTCGGGCCGCAGGGTATCGGTAAATCAACGCTGCTGCGCATAATGGGCGGTGATTGGTTCAATGACAGCCTTGACAGCTTCGAGGGCAAGGAAGCGTATGAGCTGATACAGGGCTCGTGGATACTGGAGCTGGGCGAGCTTACGGGGCTTTCAAAGGCGGAAATGAACGTGGTAAAGCAGTTTCTGTCAAAGCTGGCGGATATCTTCCGCGAGCCTTACGGCAGGCGCACGGGGGAGTACCCGCGGCGCTGCGTGTTCTTCGGTACGACCAATGAAGCGGAGTTTCTGCGCGATAAGACCGGAAACCGCCGTTTCTGGCCAATTGACTGCGCTGTAAATCAGCCGACTAAAAACGTGTTCACCGAACTCGCGGGGGAAGCTCCGCAGATATGGGCGGAGGCGCTGCTTGCTTGGAAAAGCGGCGAGAAGCTGTATCTGGACGGCGAGGCAGCAGAGATATCGCTGAAGGTGCAGGAACGGCATTCGGAACACAGCGCCAAAGAGGGCATTATTCGCGAGTTTCTGGAGCGCAAAGTGCCTGCGGACTGGGGCAAGCGGAATATAGCGCAGCGGCGTATGTTCTGGAGCGGTGAGTTCGAGAGGATATCCCCGGATTCCCTCGTGGAGCGGACAAGAGTCTGCGCGCTGGAGATATGGTGTGAGGCAATGGGCGGCGATATTAAGACATTCAGGAAGTCCGACGCAGCGGAGATAAACGGCGTACTGGCGTCTTTGCCGGGCTGGGAAAGGTCGGCTTCGCCTGTGAGAATGGGCGGCGAATATGGTTCACAGAGGGCTTACGTCAAGCGCTAATGCGTAAACATTTATGCGTAAACAATCGTGTTTTTGGCAAAAAGATGTTTACAAACAATGTTTACGTTGTTTACGCAATGTTTACGCGAAAGTTTACGGCAAAAACCGCATTATCAATATACATCAGCGCTATTTGTATACAATGTAAACATTCTTTCTATATATAATATAAAAATAGATAGATAGACAATATATAATATACCTAATACGCCTAAACGCGTAGGGTATACGCGTGCGCGCGTGTATACGCACGCGCGGGAATAGCCCAGACAGGAGGACAGAATGGGAAGCAAGGAAAGCAGAATCGAACGGCAGCTTGCGACCGGGGTGAAAGCCCTCGGCGGCATGACGTTCAAGTTTATATCCCCGGGAATGGCGGGCGTGCCGGACAGGATCGTAATGCTCCCGGGAGGCACGGTGCATTTTGTGGAGCTGAAAGCGGAGGGCAATATCGCGAGCAGGCAGCAGCTGCGGAGAATATACAAGATGCAGGAGCTTGGCGTTACGGTGCTGATACTGACCGGCAGAGAACAAGTCGCGCATTATCTAGACAATCTTAGGGAGCTGATGAATGAATGAACTTCACACCGCACGGCTATCAGCAGTACTGCATTGACCGCATAATCTCCGACAGGTATCTGGGGCTGTTCCTCGATATGGGTCTGGGAAAGACCGTTATCACGCTGACGGCGGTAAACGAGCTGATTTACAACCGCTTCGAGGTCGGCAAGGTTTTAGTAATTGCCCCCAAAAAGGTCGCGGAATCAACCTGGACGAACGAGGCGCAGAAGTGGGAGCACCTGAAGCACCTGCGGGTGTCGAGGATCCTCGGAACGCTGACGCAGCGTATACGGGCGCTGAACACTCCCGCCGATATTTACGTCATCAATCGGGAAAACGTTCCGTGGCTGGTGGATTACGACCGTAATGCATGGCGGTTCGACATGGTGGTGATTGACGAGCTGTCGAGCTTCAAGAGCAGCAAGGCGCAGCGGTTCAAGAGCCTGTGTTACGTTCGACCGCACATCAGCCGACTGGTAGGTCTGACCGGCACACCGGCGAGCAACGGTCTGATAGACCTCTGGGCGCAGATATATCTGCTGGACGAGGGCGTGCGTCTGGGGAAGCGTATCACGCATTTCCGCACAAAATACTGCAACTGCAACACCCACGGCGGCCACTTCTCGACCTACGAGATGAAGCCGGACGCAGAAGCGGCCATCAAGACCGCCATAAGCGATATCTGCATAAGCATGAAGGCCGAGGATTATTTACAGCTGCCGGAATGCACGGTGGTGGACGTTCCGGTATACATGAACAGGCACACCAAGAAGCAGTACGAGGATTTTGAGCGGGAGATGCTGCTGGAGCTTGACGAGAATACGCTTGACGCGGGAACGGCGGCGGTGCTTTCGGGAAAGCTTATGCAGTTTGCGAACGGGGCGGTTTACGACGAGAACAAGGTCCCGGTTGAGATACATACCGAGAAGCTGGACAGGCTTGCCGAGCTGGTCGAGGGTCTGAACGGTCAGCACGCGCTTGTGTTTTACAACTTCCGGCACGACCTTGAACGGATCCTGCGGTACTTCGAGAAGTCGCCGCTGGTTATACGGGAGCTTCGGACGGATCGGGATCAGGCGGACTGGAACGCGGGAAAAATCGACCTGCTTCTCGCGCACCCGGCTTCGGCGGGCTACGGGCTGAACCTTCAGGCAGGCGGCCACCATATCATCTGGTTCGGGCTGAACTGGAGCCTTGAGCTTTACGAACAGGCGAACAAGCGCCTGCACAGGCAGGGACAGACCGAGCCGGTTATCGTTCATCGGCTGATAACGCAGGAGACACGGGACGAGGATGTCGCTGCCGCCCTTGCGGGAAAGCAGGACGTTCAGAACGCGCTGCTGGAGGCCCTGAAAGTTAGGATAAAGGCGATCAAAGGGGGCGCAAAGCACGCGGTTGACTGACATAGAATTGCTGCTTGCGATGCTGATCGGGCTGCTGTGGGCGATTGTGCTTACAGCGGGATCGGTCGAAAAATGATTTGGAGGTGCGATAATGGACAGAATTGAGTACTATCGCGGCAAAGATGGATACAAATACGGGATATGGAATAATGTCACGAAAAAGTTTGTTTTCGGTATCAAGGAAGATACACCAATGCTGGCAGAAGCGCGGTTATTTCAGAAAATCGGCGATGACGCCCGTAAATGCAGATTTGAAGTAAAAAGGGCGAAGGTCGAGAAGATACCCGCCGCCGATGTTGCGCCTGTGGCGCATGGGCGTTGGATAATATGCAGCGATGGCTATTATCCATATTGTTCGCGATGTAAGGAAGAGCCGTCAGGCAGGAAAATGACAAAGTATTGCGACCATTGCGGCGCGAAGATGGACCGGGACGTATAACTCACAAAAACAATACAAGGGGGCATATAGGTGGACGCAAAGGAATTTCTCGGCCGATACCGTCGTATCGATCGCCGGATAGATCGGCTGCTTGAACGCAAGGCGCGTCTTTTCGACAGAATTACATCTGCGCCGTCGCAGTCGTCCGGGGGTTCTTCCTCCGGGGTTCGCGACAAAGTCGGTAACGGCACAGTGGCGCTGATCCACTACGAGGAGCGAATAAACGCCGAGATAGATCGTCTGGCGGCGGTTCAGGCGGAGATCGAGGACGTTCTCGGCAAAATCGACGGTGACCTCGCCGAGCTGCTGGAGCTGGTGTATCTGGACGGAAATACGCTGGTACAGGCCGCTTATATTCTTCATTACAGCTATCGGCAGGCGTGCCGCCGACACGGAGAAGCTCTCCGGCAGGTGCAAGACGTCCTACAATGTCCTGAAATGTCCTAAAATGTCCTAAAATGTCCTAAAATGTCCTTGTATGTCACATACGAACTGTGCTATAATATAGGCTAGAAAATTGTACAGAGAGCTCCGATGTAACGTCGGGGCTTTTCTGTTTTACCCGAATGCAGGTGGTGATACTTGAATGAGAAAAATCTGATACCGTTTTCCGAACGAAGCGAGAGCGAAGCAAGAGAAAGCGGCAGAAAAGGCGGCAAAATATCCGGCGAGGTGCGCCGCAGAAAGCGCAATCTCAAGGCGGCAATGAAATCCTTGCTCGCGCTGCCCGTGCAGGATATAAACCAATGGAACGCGATATCCGAGCTGGGGGTCGACCCCGATGATATTGATAATCAGACCGCTATCGCGTGCGCGCTGATGGCAAGAGCCCTGAAGGGCGATGTCGTGGCGTTTAAGGAAATACGCTCGCTTATCGGCGAGGACAACGACGCGGAGCGCGTTAAGCTGCTGAAACAGGACATGAAGCTCAAGGAGAAGAAGCTGGGCGGCAGCGACGAG
>CAMEPN010000002.1 GCA_945931735.1 uncultured Clostridia bacterium | reverse complement strand
AAAAACAAGCTTTGTGAAATCCCGGTTGTCTTTTATGTATGCACAAAGCATCTCAGTCCGTTCTCTTACGGTAGAGCCGTTTGCGGCGTATACATTGTCCCACATATTCTCAAGGTCGTGTATCATAGCCATCTCCATTTCCTTGAGTACGTCATACCGGCTGTCGCTACAACCCCGCGCCCGCGGCAGTCATAAGAAAGCACAACGATGTATTGCAGCAGTCGTCCGAAATACCGCTGTTCATCGCCTGCAACACCGAATCGGGCGGAGATAACGCCTGCGGCGACAGCAAGCTTGCGTATTCTCTGGGAAGAATGGCAAACGAGGAAGCCTGTGCTATCGGCTGCAATATGGCGTTCGCGCCCGTCTGCGACATTTCCTACAACTGGGAGAACACCGAGATCATCTCCCGCGCATTCGGCAATGACCCCGTAAAGGTCGCCGAAATGAGCGTTGAATATCTGAAAGGCGCGCACACCATAAACGGCTTCGCCTGCGCCGCGAAGCATTTCCCCGGGAACGGTCTTGATTTCCGTGACGCGCATATGTCCAACAATGCGAACAGCTTATCGGTGCGCAAATGGGGCGCCACCTACGGAAAGGTATATAAGGCGCTGTTCAGAAACGGTCTGGAGGCGGTCATGGCAGGGCATATCATGTTCCCCGATTACGAAAGGTCGGTCGACCGGAATATAAAGGACGAGGACATTCTCCCCGCGACCCTCAGCCGCGCGGTCATCACGGGGCTGCTTCGGGAGCGCCTGGGGTTCAACGGGCTTGTACTGACCGACGCGACCCATATGGTCGGAATGACCTGCCGCATGAAGCGCTCCGAAATGCTGCCTACGGCAATTAACGCGGGCTGCGATATGCTCCTGTTCTTCAACGACCCAGACGAGGATTTCCATACTCTGCTCAACGCTTACAAAAGCGGCGTTATCTCCGAGGATCGCGTGAACGACGCGTTGGAACGCATTCTCGGGCTGAAAGCCCATATGGGACTTAACAAAAAAACCAGAGGGCAGCTCGTCCCCCCCCGAAAAGACAATGAAGCTGGTGCTGGGCAAATCGGAGTATACCGACGCGCAGAAAGAGATAAGCCGAAAAGGCATAACCCTCGTAAAATACAAGGACAAAAACGTCCTGCCGATAACTCCCGAGCGGTACAAGCGCATTATGACAGGCTCGTCCGCGTTTGTGGGAAAGACCCGATAGACAGCTTCTGCGGGCTGTTCGACGCGCGGATATAACAGATATGAAATTGACAAAGGAAGGATAACGACAAATGGGCGAGGTTAAAAAGTCAAAGAAACCGTTTATTTATTACTGCCTGATAGTGTTCCTCGTTGTAATGCTGTTCAATCTGCTGCTTATGCCGAGAATAGCGGCGCAGCAGATAAAGGAAACCGACTACGGCACCTTTATGCAAATGACCGAGGAGCAGGAAATCGGCAGGGTTCAGATACAGAACAATCAGATACTGTTCACAACCGAGATGGACGGCTTCGAGGGCAACAGCAGGGTCATCATTCTCGCCGCGACAAACCGCCCCGAATCGCTCGACGCGGCGCTCACGCGCCCGGGGCGCTTCGACCGCCGCGTACCCGTCGAACTGCCCGATCTTAAGGGTCGCGAGGAAATACTAAAAGTCCATGCAAAGAAGGTCAAGATCGACGGCGATGTGGACTTCACTAAAATCGCGCGAATGGCTTCCGGCGCATCGGGCGCAGAGCTTGCGAATATCGTGAACGAGGCGGCGCTGCGTGCCGTCCGCGGCGGCAGAAAAGCCGCAACTCAGGAAGACCTTGAGGCGTCGATTGAGGTCGTTATCGCGGGTTATCAGAAAAAGAACGCCATTCTCACAGACCACGAAAAGCTGGTAGTGTCCTACCACGAAATAGGTCACGCGCTTGTCGCGGCAAAGCAGACAAATTCCGCTCCCGTTCAGAAAGTAACCATTGTGCCGCGCACCTCGGGCGCGCTTGGGTACACTATGCAGGCTGAGGAGGGTAATCACTATCTTATGAGCAAGGAGGAGCTTGAGACCCGAATTGCCACCTATACAGGCGGCAGAGCCGCGGAGGAGGTCGTGTTCGATTCCGTGAGCACGGGCGCTTCCAACGACATCGAGCAGGCAACAAAGCTCGCCCGCGCAATGCTCACCGGATACGGCATGAGCGAGGAGTTTGACATGGTAGCGCTGGAAACGGTGTCTAATCAGTATTTGGGCGGCGACTCCTCGCTCGCCTGCTCCGCGGAATTACAGGCGAAAATCGACTACAAGGTCATCGAGCTGGTAAAAACTCAGCACGAAAAGGCAAAGCAGATACTGCTCGAAAACCGCGAAAAGCTGGACAGCCTTGCGCATTACCTGTATGAAAAGGAAACCATTTCCGGCGAGGAATTTATGAGCATACTTAACGCGTAAACGACGCGGATATGCATTTCTGAACAACATCGGGCATCAATATAATTCGGACCCGCCGGGAGCGCTACTGCTTCGGCGGGTCAGCTCTTCTTTATCGGCAGCGCCATAATGTCCGCCATTTTTTTCGAGCCGGTTTTCGGAAAGGATATTAACCCCGAGATATTTCGCAAAATCAACGGTTTTTGTTTATTTTAGGACAAAATTAAAATCTATGTGTAACATATAAAAAACAGTTGCATTTTGTTGAAAACTGTTGTATAATATAGTAAAAATATTGCCTCATAACGGCTTTTATGCCGCCGCACGGCGATTTACAGCGGGAGGAAATTATGAAACCGAAAAAGAAAATGCCGTTTCAAAAGAAACTTGTTCTAAGCATGATACTTTTAATAATGGCTGCCATATTTGTTATTGCCGAAAGTTCATATTTTGTCATCAGAAACACTATCGACAACCGCGTCAATCGTGAAATATCGGCAACACTTTCGTCAAAGTCACAGGAGTTTGACAAGTGGATAGTTCAGCAGCAAAGCACTATTTCCTATTTCGGCGACTCGATACAGTACAACGACTCGCTCAACAAGCTGAGCAATACCGAGCTTGAAAAGTTCCTCGCGGACAAGCTCACCGAGTATGTCATCGACTATTACATAGCCAAGCCCGACAAGTCCGTTATCTTCGCCAGCGGATTTAAACTCCCCGACGATTTCGACGTGACCGCCCGCGACTGGTACAAGGCGACGCTCGCCGCGAACGGAGAGTTCACCTGCACCTCGCCTTATATCGACAACAATACCGGCAAGCTGTGCATGACCGTTTCTATGGCATATTACAAGGACAGCGGCGAGCTGGACTTCGTTATCGGCGCGGATATCTACGCGGACTACCTCGCGGAGCTTGCGCGGAGCATAAGCGTATTTGACGGCGCATATCCCATGCTCGCGGACAGCGACCTCAACCTGATAGTTCATAAGAACGAGGAATACAGCATGTCTGTCGGAAGCGACGGAAACGCAAAGGTCACCAATATGCGCGATATCCCCGCGTATTCCGATATAGTCGCAGAGCTTCAGTCGGACGATCTTTCGGTAATAAAGACAAACGACTACGACGGCAAGGGAAGATATTTCACAGCCTCAAAGATATCCTCCACCGGCTGGTATTACATCTATGCGGTGGATTCCATGGAATACTTTAAGCAGATAGAGCCGCTGATGATCACTATGTTCTCCATTTTCTTCCTTGATATCGCGGTATGCTCCATAGTCATTACCCAGCTCGTAAAGCAGCTCATAAAGCCTATCAAGGAGCTTAAGACCGCCGCCGATAACATGAAAGAGGGCAGGCTCGACTATACCCCGACATATTTTGCAAACGACAGCATCGGCGACCTCTGCACGGGAATTTCCGAAACAAACAAGGTCTGGACAGGCTACATAACCGATATCAACGACAACCTCGACAAGCTCTCTCACGGAAGCTTTGACATAAACTTCAACGGGGATTACGTCGGCGATTTCGCGAAGATAAAGGACTCTATCGTCAACATCTCCGACAAGCTGAGCGGCATCATCGGCGGCATCGACACGGCGTCGTCGCAGGTATCCGCAGGCTCGGAAAGGGTCGCGGAAACCTCCAACTCCCTCGCCGCGGGCGTAAACGAGCAGTCGAGAACTATCGACGAGCTGACCGCGCTTATCGAAAAGCTGGTCGAGCAGATAAACGAAAACGCTTCCTCCGCAGAGGCGGCGCAGTCGCAGTCGGGCAGCACCTTCGACAACGTTGTTGAATGCAACAAGCGCATGAACGAGCTGATAGAGTCAATGGACAACATCAACAAGAAGTCGCAGGAGATCGTAAAGATAGTTCAGACGATAGACGATATCGCGTTCCAGACAAATATCCTCGCGCTCAACGCCGCAGTTGAGGCGGCAAGAGCGGGCGACTCCGGCAAGGGCTTCGCGGTCGTTGCGGGAGAGGTAAGGAACCTCGCCTCGAAGTGCGCGCAGGCTGTCCAGAACACCACCTCGCTTATCAGCAGCACAAGCGAAGCAGTCGAAAACGGCGCACGGCTCGCGCAGGAAACAGGCGCAGCGCTTGAATCGGTTTCGCACGGCGTAGAAAGCGTAAACGGACTTGTCGTAAAGATATCCGAGGCTTCCGAAACGCAGGCGGGCGACGTAAAGCTGGTTTCCGAGAAGATATCCGCTATCGAAGGCATAGTCCACACCACCGCAGTCACCGCCGAGGAAAGCGCAGCCTCCAGCGAGGAGCTTAGCAGCCAGTCGCGCACATTGCAGGATATGGTGGACAAATTCAGAAACAAATAACGAAAACGGGCATTCAGCCACGTTCGGCAAAAAAATAAACGGATATCGCCGGTTCTGCGTCAGATCAGAACCGGCGATCTTTTGCGGGAGTTTTTCCCCGAAATACCATATTCCCAACAAAATTGAAACCTTTTTCGCTTTTTCGGGGTATTATTTAGGGCACCTCTAAAAACTGGTTTGAAAAGAGAAAATCGGCAGGGTGCGTCGGCTGCAAGGAAAGCCGACGAAGCAAGGCTGTATGCCTTGAGAGGAGGGTTGACGCAGCAGACGGCGTGCACTGCTGATTTTATCTCAAACAAGGTTTTTAGAGATGCCCTTATATAAGCCGCAGGGGCGCATTATATTTTTTACGCCGAAAAGGAGAATTTCGTATCATGAAACATGAAAGGCACAGCAAAGCAAATACTTCCGCCCGCAAAATGCGCCGCATACTTCGGGTAATAGCAGGCGCGGCGGCAGTCTGCCTGTTGGCTGCGGGCTGTTCGTCAGCAGCAAATGCCCCAACGGGAAATAATGTCTTGGCAGCGCAGGCGGTCTACCCGAAAATGTCGGAATACCCGAACGAACTCAGTCCGAACTTCGACAGCGACTACGACAAATGGCGCAGCGACCGGCAAGCGCAGCTCTGCAATGTCAGCGGCTATGCGGATAATCTGTGGGATTTCTACGGCGGGAGCACGCGGCAGTTTCTTTCGGGTGCCGAGGAGAACCGCGTATATTCCCCCGTGAACCTTTACATGGCGCTGTCAATGCTGGCGGAAATGACCGACAGACAGAGCCGCAGCGAGATCCTTGACCTGCTCTCCGCCGAGGATATGGAAGCCCTCCGCACACAGGCGGGGCAGGTGTGGAACGCCAACTACTGCGACGACGGCGCGATAACCAGCCTCCTCGGAAATTCCGTATGGCTGGACAGCAGCCTTGATTATCGGCAGGACGTGCTGAATACCCTTGCGGATAACTATTATGCGTCGGGATATTACGGCAGCTTCGGCTCGGAAGAGATGAACGCGGCGCTGCGGAGCTGGCTTAACGAGCAGACGGGCGGACTGCTTACAGACGCCGCCGAGAATTCGGAACTGACCCCGCAGGCGGTGCTCGCGATGTATTCCACCGTTCTTTTCAAGGGGAAATGGAGCGCCGAATTCGACCCGCGGAATAACGACGCCAAGCTATTTCACGCCGCAGGCGGTGACGTCAGCGCGGAGTTCATGAACTGCTCCCGATATATGACATATTACTGCGGGGAGGATTTCGGCGCCGTGCGGCTGAGCTTCGCGTCCGACTGCGGTATGTGGCTCATTCTTCCCGACGAGGACAAAAGCGTGGACGACGTGCTCGCCGCGGGGGAGTATATGGAGCTTGTAAAGTCGGGCGTAGCATGGGAAAACTCCGGACTTTATCATGTAAACCTATCTGTTCCCAAATTTGACGTTGCTTCCTCGTTCGACCTAACCGACGGACTTAACGCGCTTGGCATAACCGACGTGTTCTCGCCCGACGCTGCGGAATTCTGCCTGCTTAACGGCGGAAGCTCGGGAGTTTATCTCGGAAAAGCGACGCACTCCGCCCGCGTGAAGATCGACGAGGAGGGCTGCGAAACGTCGGCGTTCACGGAAATGATCGCGGCGGGCGCCGCAATGCCCACGGGAGATGATATCGACTTCGTGCTGGGCAGACCATTCCTGTTTGTTATCGACGGCATGGACGGTCAGCCGCTGTTCGTCGGCACGGTTTATCAGCCCGTTTAAGGCGAAACGGCGCAATTAAACGGGTAAAAAAACGGTACTGCCTTAAAATATATCGGCTGTCCTCCGAAAGGGGGGCAGCCGATATTTATTCGGTATTGTCGCCGGGGATTACAGATTTTCCTTGAAAAACTGCTCCATAGCAGCGGCGGCGGCTTCCTCGTCCGTGCCCTCGGCGGTCACGGTCACGGTGTCGCCGCACTTCACGCCCAGACCCATAAGCATCATAAGCTTCGTTGCGTTGACCGACTTTCCGTCCTTTTCAACGGTTATCGCGCTGTCAAACTCCTTTGCCTTTTTCGCGAGCAGACCCGCAGGTCTAGCGTGGATACCGACCTCGTCGGTTATGGTGTATTTGAATGATCTCATGTTATTTTTCCTTTCGTGAGCGGGCTGTCCCCGCGCGTTATTGTGGTCATTCCGAAACACGGTAGAATGCCGCCGCGCTGCCGTGACGGCGGCGTCCGCTCCGTATGTGAAGCTCGGTTATCCTGTCGGTTTCGTTTATCAGAACGGCTATCGCGCCGTTTATAAGAGGACTTCCGCGCGGCAGCATACAAAACGGCTCGCCCGCGTATATCCTCGCCCCAAGCTCGGCGGAAATCCTGCCCCCGCCGCCGTATATTACCGACAGCGTTATTCCGTCGCCCGTGCGCAGCGTTATTCCACCCTGCGGCAATATCTCCGACACAACGCCGTCCGCGGGGGAATAAAGGGCGATATCCCGACCCGCCGAGAATATACCCGACGAGGGAACAACAGCGTAACCGTCGCCCTCGGCGCGCCTTGAATACACCCCGTCGCCTAGCTCGCCTATCGGCATGACCCTACCGTCGGCAGCCGCCGCAAGTATTCGCACGCCAAGCATATCGTCAAAATTCTTAAACAAGCCCTCACCTCCGCGCCTGCTTTATCTGTTCCCCAAAAAAGCCAAAAATAAACGCCCGCTCTGCGTTTTTTTGTGAATTAATATCATTGCATAAACAAAGAAAAGATAATATAATAAGATAGTGAATAATTACGGCGTGCGCGGCACTGCCTTAAGAAAGAAAGCGGTTTGTGTATGGAAACTTATGAGTGCTTTAAGGATCTTGCGATAATCCTTATCGCCGCGAAGCTGTTCGGTCTTCTTGCGAAAAAATTAAAGGCTCCGCAGGTTGTCGGACAGATAGTAGCGGGTCTTATAATCGGCCCGAGCGTACTCGGACTGGTCGACCAGTCCGATTTTATCGTTTCTATGGCGGAAATAGGCGTCATTCTGCTGATGTTCTCGGCAGGTCTTGAAACTAACCTTAAGGAGCTTGTAAAAACAGGCCCCGTTGCGCTGACTATCGCAAGCGCGGGAGTTTTTGTCCCGCTCGTTGCCGGCTGGCTGCTGTACTCGCTGTTCTTCGGCTTCGCGCCGTTCGGGTCTGAGGAGTTCCTGCGCGGCGTGTTTATCGGCACGATAATGACGGCGACCTCCGTCAGCATTACGGTTCAGACGCTCCGCGAGCTGGGACACCTTAAAGGAAAGGTCGGCACGGTCATAATCAGTTCCGCGATAATCGACGACGTTATCGGCATAATCGTGCTGACGTTCGTTATCGGCTTCAAGGACGCGGACGTAAAGCCGCTCGACGTTGTGATAAAGACCGTGCTGTTCATTCTGTTCAGCGTTGTCGTCGGCTTCCTCGTGTATTTCCTGTTCAAATTCCTCGACAAGAAATTCTTCCACCAGCGCAGAATACCTATTTTCGGACTTGCGCTGTGCTTTATCATGGCATACTGCGCGGAAAAATTCTTCGGTATCGCGGATATAACCGGCGCGTATGTCGCGGGAATAATCCTCTGCAACCTGCGCGACGCGGAGTATATCGCGGGAAAAATGGATATCAGCAGCTATATGCTGTTCGGACCCGTGTTTTTCGCGAGCATCGGGCTTAAAACGCAGTTCGACGGGTTCACGCTCGGGCTGCTGTGGTTCTCGCTGGCGTTCGTTGCAGTCGCCCTGCTCGGAAAGGTAATAGGCTGCGGACTGGTCGCAAAGCTCTGGAAATACAACACCCGCGATTCGCTCAAGGTCGGCGTCGGCATGATGACAAGGGGAGAGGTCGCGCTTATCGTGGCGCAGAAAGGGCTTGCGGTCGGAATGGTCGACCCCGCCTATTTTACGTCGGTCATTCTGCTGATAATCTGCTCGTCGGTTATTTCGCCGGTCATCATGAAGCTTCTCTATAAGGGAGAAAAACGCCCCGACGAAACCGACGGCGCAAAAATGGACGCGGACGAAACC
This sequence comes from uncultured Clostridia bacterium, assembly GCA_945931735.1. Classification (GTDB taxonomy): domain Bacteria; phylum Bacillota; class Clostridia; order Oscillospirales; family Ruminococcaceae; genus CAG-115. Next base: position 17,714 of record CAMEPN010000002.1, on the reverse strand, counting down.
GACGAGGTGCCCGCGGAATATTGACAATGAAGCGGCAGCCGCTCGGACAGGAACGCGCACACAGGCTGTGTTTCAAGGCGCGCCCGCATTGCCGAAGCCGCAATATTTCCGAAAAATGTCCCGAAAAATGCTTGACAAAAGGGAATTTATCTGATATAATAATGAAGTTAAGGCTGTAAATCAGTCATTGACCCCTTTCTCGCAGAAATCTGCGGGATATATATCCATAAGGAGGTGCTTTTAATGGCAAAGTTAGCAGAAAAGTATGAGGCAATCATCGTTTTCTCCCTGAAGAAGGACGAGGAGCAGATCAAGGCTCTGACAGCAAAGTTCGCTGACCTTATCAAGGATAACGGAACACTCACCAACATTGATGAGTGGGGCAAGAGAAAGCTCGCTTACGAGATCAACTACGAGAGCGAAGGCTACTATGTGCTCTACAACTTCGAGTCCAAGCCCGATTTCCCCGCTGAGCTCGAGCGTATCATCAACATTACCGACGGCGTTCTGCGTTCTATCGTAGTTCTGTCCAAGTAATTCCGGTGCGACCCAACACGGTTTGCAGATATTTCGGCAGGAGGTGCCAAGATGTATAACAAGGTTATTCTCATGGGAAGAATCACTCATGACCTCGAACTAAGGACAACCCCAACTGGCGCGAATGTATGCACTTTCAGCATAGCTGTCGACAGACGCTTTCAGCAGAAAGGCGAAGAAAAGAAAACTGATTTCTTTAACATCGTTGCATGGCGTCAGCAGGCTGAATTTGTTACACGTTATTTCAGCAAGGGAAGAATGATACTTGTTGAAGGCGAGCTTCAGACACGTTCTTACACCGATAAAAATGGTGCAAATGTCAAAGTTACTGAAATTATTGCAGACCGTCTTTGCTTCACAGGAGAAGCAAAATCGCAAGGCGGCGCATACAGCGAAAGCTACCCCGCTCCTGCTCCGTCGGCTCCCCCCGCGCAGAGCTATCAGACTCCGCAGGCTTCCGCACCCGCTGCGGACTTCACATCGGCGGCGACCGACGACGACTACCCGTTCTGACAAAGGAACGGCGAAATTTCCGATTATCCATTCTATAAAGGAGGTTCAGTATCATGGCTGAAAAGTTTGAAAGATCCGCTCATCCCGTTAAGCGTGCCAGAAAAAAGGTATGCCAGTTCTGCGTTGACAGATCCGAATTCATTGATTACAAGGACGTTGCTAAGCTCAGAAAGTGCATGACCGAGCGCGCTAAGATCCTGCCCCGCCGCGTTACGGGCTGCTGCGCTTATCATCAGAGAGAGCTGACAACAGCTATCAAGAGAGCAAGACAGATCGCCCTCATTCCTTACACCGCTGAATAATTTCACAAAAGCGATATCCCCGCCGAAAACGACGGGGATATTTTTTATCATTTTTGCGCAATATAAATCATGCAGCCAAGCGAAAACAGAAATCCCGGGTCGTGAAATCTCGACTCAAGCTCTTCGTAAATATCCGAGAACCAGTCGAGGTCTTTTTTCATCTGCTTGTTGTCGGGGTATTTTTTTGTAAGTATCTTCAGATCTTCAAGAATAAAGGAGAAGTACATATCAAACATCGCGCTGCGCTCGTCATAATCCATCTCCGACGTATTTATGCCGTCTTTTTCAAGGGTAACTTTACGATACCCCGTCCGCTTAAGCAGGTTATAAATCTGCCGCCCGCTCTCTCTGAAGCCCGAGGTTTCCAGCCTGCCGCAAATGCTCATCGCCCGCTTGAAATCGTTGTTTTCGTCGGGATACGCGAAGTTTATCCCATCGTCAACGTCCTTTATAAAGACAATTCCGTCCTCCGTGAGGAATTTCCGCAGCGTCTTGAGCAGCTTGTATGGGTTTTTAAGATGAAGGATAAGCAGGCTTATATGTATGATGTTGAACTTCTCGACGCCGCACTGCTCCATTATCTCTTCAAGCGCGGACTCCATGTCGTCCGCTTCTACGTCTATCTGATGAAACGACATCTTGCCTGTTCCCGAATACTTTTCGTTGGCTTTCTTTACGAGATCACCGTCAAATTCAAGACCCACTATCCTTTCAAGGCGCTCGCTCCCGCCCATTCTGTCGGCGATAAGGTCGCCCCTGTTTGAGCCAACGTCAAGAACCACAAGCTTTTCATACCTGTCGATCACCTTGGCATAAACGTCCTCGTCGAATAACTTCATGATTTTCTGCTGGGTCTGTATTCTTTTCAGCTCCGCGCTTCCGCCAACCAAATCATAATATTTGTTCTCCGTCCTTTCGGGCAGCTTGTCGTCGGGCTTTTCTGCGCCTTCCGCTTCGACATTGGCGAGCATTCCGATCAATTTGTCGATCGACGCGTCGAAGTAGTACTCGCTGAACTTTACCGCGTTATAATGCCGCAGCTCGTCTATGTCGGCGGGCAGGCTTTCCGGCCAGTTAAAATCGGGCAGCATTACGGGAACGATATTCTTTTTCTGCTCAAGCGCGTGCAGAATTTCTTTCTTGACCCAGTCGCCCTCATCGGAGCACCTGTCCAAAGCGTTTTTCGACAGCACAAGCAGGAAATTATGGCTCTGTTCGATGCATTCATAGAGCTTTGTGTTGAACATACCGTTTTTCAGCTCTTCGATATCGAAAAACACATCAAGCCCCATGCGCGACAAATGCTCGTACAGCAGTCTGGTGAAATCCGTTCCGCCGTTTCTTCTGTAACTTATAAACACATCGTACATTTTTATCCTCCCTGTCGGACGAAAACCGAATGACCCGACGCCGCAATTATTTTAAAACAAACCCGCGCAAAAAGAGGTCTTTGCACGGGGCTGCCTTATCTTTGATTATAATACTTTTTCTGCCTTTTGTCAACATTATCCTCCCAAAAACGGTATAACGCTGCGGTCACTGCTTCCTCGCGATAGCATACTCGTCGTCGGGGTCGAAATAGGGGCAGTCGAAATTGCTCCCCTGCAAAAATCTGTACATCTCGTCCTCGTCAAGGTTTACAAGGCAGGTGTAGTACCCGCATTCCTCGTCGTAAACATAATTAACACACTCGTCGCAGTTAGTCGCCATAACTCTCCCTCCGAATATCGCTGCCCATGTCGCAGGTGTAAACAAACTCCACTAAATCTCCCTCGGAAAGGACGAACGTTCCCGCCGAAACGTCGGGGAACTCTCCGTTCACCCTGTACATCCAGCCGCTCGTGCTCCCGAAGCCGAATTCGTATATATACCCTATCCCGTTCACATAAACGCCGTAAACCGAGCCGGTGTAGTCCACGCGCACCCCGCAGGCGCGCGCCGCCGCGGTCAGCGCATCGAACGCCGTTGCGCCCTCGGAAACGCTCACCTCGCGCGAGCCGATGACCACGCCGTCAGAGGGTATCACCCCGACAGGATTTACCGCTTCGTCAATGTCGTCCATTCGCGAAAGCACCGCCGAGCAGTCCGCCGAAACCGTCACGGTGATCCCGCTCTGCTCCTCCTGACCGTAATACTCCTCGGGCGTTTTTATGTCAAGCAGCCACACACCGCCGCCGAGCGCCGCGAAAACTATCGCCGCCGCAAGAAGCCCTTTGCGCCTTTTAACCGCGAAAATGACCGCGCAGGTCAACGCCCCCGCCGCGCAGGCAATGCAGATGATGAGCTTTATGTCCTGCCCGCCAAAGGTTCGCTCCGCCGTTTCGGGGTCATTTTCCGCACCGGCAGCCGCGTTTGTTTCATCGGCTGTTCCCGAGCCGTTTTCCGCGCCGACCGCCGCGCGCGTTTCGTCGGGCGTTCCCGAGCTGTTTCCCGCGCCGACCGCCGCGCTTGTTTCATCGGGTGCTCCCGAGCCGTTTTCCGCGCCGACCGCCGCGCTTGTTTCGTCGGGTGCTCCCGATCCGTTTTCCTCGGGGGCATTTTCAGTTCCGACCGATTCGCCGGAGGACAGGGGAGCGCCGAACAACAGCTCGCCGCGCTCGGACAGCTCCAATGCGGTCAGTGCTTCAAGCGCCTGCACTGTCGCAACACCGTTGCTTTCGCCGTCGGAGGTGTGCGCAAAGCCGCCGTCCCCGCGGCGATAGCTCATTACCGCGTCGACAGCCCTTGTAAGCCGCGCGTCGTTCACCCCCGCGGCAGTATAGGCGATCACCGCCTGCGCCGAGCTCTCGCAATTCTCAATGCCCATTGACGAGAACCCGCCGCTCTCAAGCTGAAGCCCCGAAAGACACTCCACCGCCGCCGAAACTGCCTCCGAAACGCCCTCGCTCCCGCTCATAGGCGCCAGCGCGTATATCGCGACCGCAGTCATATCCGCGTCAGCCTTGTCGCCGAACAGCGCAAATCCTCCGTCCGAAAGCTGCTTCGAGAGAATGTAAGAGGTGACGCTCTCGCGGGTGTTCACCGCGTTTTCGGGCGGCTCCGCGCCGGAGCAGTTCGCCGCGATAAGCCCCCATATCCATGCGTTAAGCCCCTGCCTGTCGAAGTCCTCGTTAAGGAAGAACGCCCTGTCGATAAGCCCGCGCGGGCATTCCCCCAATGCGGACAGCACTATCGCCGTGCGCTGAAGCTCGGTCGGGGTGACAAAGCCCTGCCGCTGCGTAAGCTCCTCCGCCGCCGACAGCATTCTCTCCGTGTAGTCCGCCGCGCCGTCCGTTCCGTAAAGGCGGATATAGCAAAGCGGCGCCCAGACCGAGCCGCTGCCTGCGCCGTCGAGGAGATCGTCCGCGCCCTCGCCCTCGGAAAGAAGCTCAAATACCCCCGAAACGGCATTCCCGCGCTCCTCGGAAGTAGCCGCCGACGTAAAGCAAAAAGCGGCCTGCACCGCAAAAACAAATGCCATGCAGACCGCCGATAATGCTTTTTTCAGCCCGACAGCTCTCATTACTTTCTCTTAGAGAGAGCAAGTGCGCCGCAGGCGAGAACAGCCGCGCCGAGAATTACCGCCATGCCCTCAACGCCTGTTTCGGGGCTTGCCTTGTCCTCGGAAGCTTCTTCGGAGGCTGCGTCGGAAACGGGATCGTCGTCGCTTTCAACTACGGTTTCGTCATAATCGACAACAGTGCGCGCTTCGTCGGAAAGGAGCTGAACCGCAGCGTCAACATCTTCCTGCGTTGCGCCCCATTCTGCAAGAACTTCCATAGCGGAAGTAAATTCAACGCTTTCTCTTGTGCTCTCCGGCTCAGCCGCGCAGAGCTTTATGAGCTTGGAAAAATCGGGCTGTGTATTCAGCGCCGCCGCGCCGCCCCAGCTGCTGTTGTCAACGCCGAGGTCCGCGCCGTAGCCGTAAACGGAAAATCTGAACTCGAGAACGTCGCCGTCGGCAGGCTCATAGTCGCCTATTCCTACCATAGCATACTCGCCGTTTACAAAGTAGCTCCAGCCGCTCTCCGCAGTGTAGTCCATGGAAGAAAGGTATCCCTCGGCAGTTCTGCCCGTTGTTTCGGAAACAACAGCCGCTATCTCGTCGGGAAGAATTATCTCCTCGTCGCCGTTGTCCGCGAAGCCCGTGATATAGGGGCCGTAGTCGCTCTCGGAATACTGTATCTCGGCAGCACGCTTTACCACGTCGATACCCTTTTCGCCCTCATAGAAAGGAACGCTGACCGGCTCGACAGTAAAGCCCTGACCGATAGTGCTCTTGACAGCCGTAAAGGCAACATAGCCCGCAGGCTCCGCCTCTGTTGTTTCCGCGCCCGCAGATACCGCCGTTAAAGCAAGGAGCGCCGCCGCGGCAATGCCTGCCGCAAACTTTGTGAACTTCATCTTTTATTCCTCCGATAAAATTATTCTCGGCAAAAGCGAACAAAAGCCGCCGCTCGGCTTTACGCAGCAAATGCCGGTCGGAAAATAACGGTGGCAGGTCTTCCGGCTCGGAATATCACACGCAGCGCCTGCCTTCCCATGGGCGAAATGCCCCCAGTGACAATATCGACGCCAACGCAACTTCCTCACGGCAGCGGGGACTGCTGCGGATTATTCACCGCATTCCGTTATGCCGCCCGTTTTTTCACAAAATATATTATACTGCAAAATCCCTGCCTTGTCAACCCTTTATTCCCGTAAGGTCAAATTCGGGCGTGTATTCCTCTCGGGCGGAGCTTTTCTCCTGCATATACCCCTCAAGCCCCGCGTCAACCACCGCGTCGAGCGCTTTCCGATACTCGAACGTGGTTATGCGGCGGCGCATTTTCTCAAATTCGGGGTCGGTCTTTACCCGCCCGAACGGGGTGTACTGGCTCATTAGGCTGAACAATATCCTCCCGCCGAACCGCTCTCCGACGCGGCGTATTATCTCAACGGAGTCCCTGTACATATTCGGCAGGACAAGGTGCCGCACGACAGTCCCGCGGCGCATTATCCCGTTCTCGTCAAGCTGCGGCGCGCCCGTCTGCCGCACCATCTCACCGACCGCCGCCATTGCCGTGTCGAAATAATGCGGCGCCGCCGACAGCCTCACCGCCGCGCCGTCGTCGAAATATTTTATATCGGGGAGATATATGTCTATATATCCCTCGAGCATTTTCAGCGTTTCGACCCGCTCGTAACCGCCGCTGTTGTATACTATCGGGATATTCAGCCCCGCCGCCCGAGCTTGCTCAATCGAGCGGATTATCTGCGGGACAAAATGCGTCGGGTTCACCAGGTTGATATTATGCGCGCCCTTGTCCTGAAGCTCAAGAAATATCTCCGCGAGCCGCCGCTCGGTAATATCCGCGCCGCCGCGCAGCGCGCTTATATCGTAGTTCTGACAGAAAACGCACCTCATCACGCAGCCCGAAAAAAACACCGCGCCGCTCCCGTTCGTGCCGGAAATGCAAGGCTCCTCCCAATAATGCAGCGAAGCACGCGCCGCCCTCAGCGTGTTCCCCATGCCGCAGAAGCCTGTTTTATCGTCCCTGTCCGCGCCGCACATTCTCGGACAAAGCGTACAGCCCATCGGATCACCCCTCATTTTTACTGCCAACGAATAAGGGGGAAAACGAGCGCTTTCCCCCACGTTGATTTATTTCCCGATCAAAGGTTCTTGTTTAACGACTGCCCCGTCGCCCTGCCGACGACCGCGCTGTTGTAGTAGCCGATCTTCTGCTTGGTCTGCTTAAGCTGCTCAAGCTCGCGGCGGGAGTCCATGTGCTGATTTCTGAACTGCCCCGAGATGACCTTATCCTTGTCGAGTATTCTCTGCTTGGCAACGGTCACGTTGCGCTGAATAAGCTGAAGATTTTTGTGCGCCTCGTCGAGCGGAACGCTTACATAGCTGCCGCGGGTAAGCGCTCTCAGAAGCTGACGCTCCGGCTCTTCCTCGCAGTCGATAGCGCTCTCGAGAGAAAGCTTGAGATCCTCAAGATCGTCGATAAGCTCGTTTCTGGCGATAAGCCCTTTCTGTATCGTTTCCAGATCGGCGTTTATCATCGAGTCAGTCTGCCGTTCATATTCCTGAAGTGTTTCGAGTATCTGCTCCATCAGCTCCGTTACCTTTTCACAGCCGAACAACTCCGCCATACAGCTCCCCCCTTAAGGATCATTTTTTATTGTTTGCCTTTTCCTGCGCCTCGATTTCTTCCTTGGTCATCTGGCTTATCTGCGTGAACGCGTCGCGAAGCTCCCCGAACATCGGGATTATCTTCTTGACCTCGGTGCAGTCCTTGTGAATGTTCGCCTTGATTATCTCCTTGTAGAAGAAGATGTAAAGCGACTCAAGGTTCTTCGCTATCGGAACGGACATATCAAGCCCCTCGCGGAGCGCGTCGATGCACTCCTGCGCTTTCTGGAACGCCGCGTTTGCCTTGGCGTAGTCCTTTGTATCCTCGACGGCGCTCACGCCGATAGCGAGCTGGCGCTCTATCTCGCTGTACAGCTTTATAACGACCTCAACAGGCGTCATTGTCTGTACAGACTGCTTTTTGTATGCCGAATAAGGATTTACCATATTCTAATGTCCTTTTCTTTCAGATTAAATGTATATCAATAGCCGAGGTAAGAGCTGAGGTAGCTAGACTGGCTGTTGAGATCAGACATCATGGATTCGAGGTTGGTGAATACCTTCCACCAATACTCTTCCTTGCTGTCATATTTGTCCTGAAGCGAGGAAATGCGCTCCTGAACGTTCTTCATCTGCTTGTAGATCTCGTTGTCGGTCGCGCTGGAGCCGGACTCAACGCCCGCTTTCTTGACGAGCGAGCCTCTGTTGGTCGAGCTTGTTCTTACGGCATTGTCGAGCACCTTGTTTACCTGCTGCATTATGCCGTCGCTGTCGGTGAACAGCTTCATGACCGCATCGGGGTTCTCGTCGAACGCCTTGTCGAACGCGTCCTCGTCTATCTCGAGCTTTCCGTGCTCTGTGAAGTCGGACGAGGTCTTTATGCCCATGCTGTACAGCCCGAACCTGCTTCCGTCATCGAGCGTTACGCTGTTGTAAAGCACCGTCCTCATCTGGGACATTATGCCCGAAACAGTGGAGTCGTTGTACAGTATGCCCTGCTTCGCGAACTTCTCCCACTTTTCGATCTCGTCGTCGCTCATTTCCTCCTTTTCGGCGTCGGTGAGCGGCTCGTATGTATTGTTGTCATCGTCGCGCTTGGGCGATGTTCCTATCTGGTCGTAGATGTCGCTGATGAGCTGGTTGTAGTCGGAAACGAAATCCTTTATTGTCTGCTTTACATCGTCGTAGCTCTTTGTAACGCCTACGTTATAGGTTTCCCCGAGCGTCATGTCGTCGCCGAAAGTAAAGGTCGTGCCGTCGGTGGTGTAGGTGTTGGAGTTGTGGTATATCTCGACGCCGTTAAGCTCGAACACCGCATTCTCGCCCTGCGTATAATTAACAGCGCTTCCGTCCTCGCCGGTCAGCCCGAGAGCCTTCGTGATGTCGTTGCCCTCAATGGATATCTTTCCGCCGCTGCCCATATCGCTCGCGGTAAGCTCAAAGCTGTTCGTGAGATTGGAATAGGTCATCGTCACGCCCGCGCCGCTCTTGTTGACCGCAGAGATAAGGGAGGATATAGTCGCGTCCTTGTCGAGGGATATTTCCTTGTCGTTTATCTTGAAGGTATATTTCCCGTCGGCGTCCGCCTCTATGCCCATATCCTTGAGCGTTGTCTTTGCGTTGTATTTATTGGAAGAAGTGCCCTTTGTAAGGCCGAGCGTTCCGCCCGAAGCCGCCGTCATAGAGAACTCCTGCTCCTCGCCGCCCTTGCTTGCGGTGATGTACGAACCGTCTACCTTAAAGGTAACGCCCTCGCTGCCGAACGCAGTGTTGAGCGCGGAGGTGAGCGCAGCGGCGTTCTTGTCCTTTGCCGCCTGCGTAGCGGTGTAGGTGTAGCTGTCGAGCTGCTCCTGCGTTACAGTCGCGCTGTCGGAAAGCTTGTTATCCTTTTTGTATGCCGCGAGCTTAAGCTCGTTGTATTCCTTGAGGATAGCCTCGTTGCCGCTCTCGTTCCTGCTGTCGTAGTAGGTAGAGGAAACGCCCTCAAAGGAAACGTTCTTTATCGTCCCGCCGACCTCAACCGCGACGGAGTTAGTCCCCGTGACCGCGCTCTGAGTGGATATCGCGAGCTTTGTGCTCTTTGCGGACAGGCCGAAAACGCCCTCCTTTTCGGTAATGGACGCAGTCGCGTTTCCGCCGACGTCGAACGTCAGCTTCCCGCCGTCCGCCTTTGCCTGTATGAACCACTCGTTGCCTGCGTCGTCCACCGCGCCTGCCGCCGCTGAGCCTGTTCTTCCGGAGTAGCCAAAGGCATCCCGGAGTTCGGTGTTCAGCGCGGACAGAGCATCTGTTCTGAACGCGTCCATATCAATGGCGCCGTCCGTTTCCGCGGCGGAAACATCAAATTCGACGGTCTTGGTAACACCGCCGACCTGAACATCAAGCTTGAAGTTGTAATTCCTTGTAACAGAGCCGTCCTCCGCCGTTTCCGTCGTGTATGCGGAAGCCTCCGCCGCCTTGTCGAGGTCGAGCGAGAAGCCCTCGGGGGACATGGTTGCGCCCTTTACCGTGGAAGCGGTCGCGAGCTTGTTTACCTTGACCTTATAGCTTCCCTCGAGCGAGGTAGACGTTGTGGTCACGGAAAGACCCGCCGCCTTGTCGCCCGCGCTCGTGTTCGATATCTTTGTGTCGAACTTCGAGAACGAAGTCGGGCTCATCAGGTAGGTTTTCTTGTTGAGTATATCGAAATACTTGTTCTTGAAATCAGTCAGCTTTGTCGTGATGTCGCGGTAAGCCTCCTGCTGCCATGAAAGCTTGGTGAGCTTTTTCTGCTGGGTGTCGATCTTCGTCTGATAGCTCGACATCATCTGCTCGATCATCGCCTCGGTATCATAGCCCGAGTTGATGCCGGCTAAACGCATTAAATCTGATGACATTTACTTTACCTCCGAATTATTCGCCCCGAGCAGCCCCGCAAGAGCCGCGCCGGAAATATGCGCTGCCTGCTCGTTCGTCTGCCGTGCGTCTTTAAGCTCGCTGCGTATCACCTTGACCTCGCGCGGAGCGTTTATACCTATCTTGACCTTATCCTTGCCAATTTCGAGGACGGATATTTCAATGTTGTCGGCGATGATTATGCTTTCGTCCTGCCGCCTTGTTACTACCAGCATTTCAGACCTCCTCGGAATATACGGGGTGCCTGAAGCCGTACTGCTCGGTGAGTATGACCTGCGCTGCTATATTATCCCTTGTGTTTATCACGATGGGACAGCGGAGGTTGATGGTGGTCTTGCGGTAATCATCGGGGACGATAGCGACCGTAAGGCATCTGTACGGCGTGTCCTCGTTTATGCCGAGAAGCTCCTGCTCCTCGTCGGAAATTTCAAAGCGGTAGTCGGGGTAGATCTGCATCGGGTCATACACCACGAAGCAAGGCTCTGTGCTGTCCACCGCCTGAAGCCACATCGGGAAGGTATCCTCTCCGAGCGGGCTTAAAAGCGTGTAGCGCGTCGTGTCCTCGAAGCCGATTATACCGTGCGGGACGGTGATTATCGTGCTCTCGTCTATTTCCGTTTCACCGAAATCTCTTGTGTTTATTTTCATATCCTTATCCCTTTATGTCGAATGCCGGCGGCTCGTAGTTCGGATTTGCGCTCGGGGGAACGTAAAGCGGCTCGCCGAGGTACTCTATCTCTACGCGGGGTCTGTCGCGGACGATAAGCTCAACGCTTCCCGGAATGAACTCCATAGGCAGGTCGGACTTGATGTCCCAGTCGATATCCTGCTCGCCCATGTGGTACTCGATGTTAAGCTTGCCCTCGTCGAATGTGATATCCGCGCCCGTTTTCGGCAGGAACTCCATTATGGTCTGCACCGTTGCGCCTGCGCGGGCGTTGTTTATCGCTATCTCTGACGGGGACATTCCGCGCGCGAGCTGGTTTCCCTCGGAAGCGACCTTCGCCGTTCCCTGAAACGCTATCGAAAAGCCCTCGGAAGCTTTCTGCGACGCCATGTCCGCGTCGGTCATATGTCCGTAGCCGAGGCTCTTTCTCGCCTCATAGGTGTCGATGTTGAGCTTAAGAGGTTCCGCTTTCATGACATAACCGCCGTTCTCGGTCGTGATGTTGACCTTAGGCTGTCTGTCCTCGGCATACTCCAGCTTTGCATTGGTCACCTTTATCTCGATCTGTATCGGGATAGTCGTGATCTGAAGTAAATTAGGATCCATAGCAAACACCTCCTGTTGTCAGTGCCTTATCGCTGTCAGCGTATGTAGCTGAAAATGCTGTTCGGAACGATCGTGCTGGACATTTGCAGGCACGCGTTGTAAAGCGCCTCGTAGGTTTTCATGAGGGTTATCTCCTCTTCGAGGTCTGTCGCCTCGAGCGTTTTCTGCCGCTCGGAGAGGTTAAGCTCTCTTGTTTCGAGGCGGTTTGTGCTGAACTCGATGAACTCCTCGTTGCTGCCCATGTCCGCTATCTCAACAAGGATATTTTCCGTCGCGGAAACTATCCTGTCGATACAGCCGTTCGCGTATTCTATATTACCGTCGCGCAGCGCCTTCGCCGCGTCGAGGGTGAGCTGGATATAATTGTTGGAATAAGTGTATTCCCTCTCAAAGGAAACGCTTTTTCCGTCGTCATCTGCAATTCCGGTGAGCTTGACGTCGTATCCCTCTGCGCTGATTATGCCGTCGTCGTCGATCTTCGGGGAATATCCCGTGCCGCCGAAAGCGCTGTCCAGCGCCGCCTGAAAAGCCGCCTTGTCGCCGTCCTCGTCCCCCGTGGAGGTGAATTTTACCGTTTTTGATGTGCCGTCGATGGTGACATTGAGGGAATATTCCTCGCCGCTTATCCCTGCGGAAAGGTCTAACGAATATTTATTGGTATAGCCCGAAAGATTTTCGTAGGCGAGCGTTCCTGTTTTCTTGCTGTCAGCGTTGGGGTTGTTCGTTATCTGGACTGTGCCGTCCGCCGTGCTGATTATGCCGCCGTCGGACACCGTAGGAGATACTCCCGTGTCCTTAAACGCCTCGTCTATCGCCGCCTGAAGATTTGCGACTGTGTCGGCGTCGCTCGCGCCGCCCTTGAAGTCAACCGTTTTCTTTATGTTATTCGCGTAGATGTCTATGGAATAGTTCTTCCCGTTCACTGCGGAGGAAAGGTCAACGTCCGCCCTGCCGTTTTCCGTGCCGCAGCCGGAAACCTTTGCGCCGTTGAACGAAACGCGCAGCGCCGACTGCGGGTCGACCTCGCGTGTTTCCTCGTCCATCTGAAGCCCTAACCCGATATCTATGTACACGTCCTTTGAGTACGGGAAACTGCTGCTGTCGGTGTAGGCGTTTACGGGTACGCCGTGATACATCGCGGTGTAGCTGCCGTTGTTCTCCTCTATCGAGAAAGGCATGGCGTTATTGCTCTCGCCGCCGAAAATAACGCGCCCCGCGGAGTCTGTGTTGAATATTGAAACAAGCTCGTTAGCCTTTGTCTGAAGCTGCTGCGCGTAGATGTTGAGGTCGGTAGCCTTGTCTTTGGTGGAATTTACCGCCGCGATTATCGTTTCGCGAATGCCCGCAAGCTCCTCCGAAACCTGAAGCATGGAGGTTTCCGCCTCGGTATAGAACTTATCCGCGACCTCAAGGTTTTCCTTGTACTGATCCGCGTCGTAGAGCGACTTTCTTACGTTGAGCGCCTTTGCCGCCGAAAGCGGAGCCTCGCTCGCGCGGGAGAAGCTTCTTCCCGTAAGTATCTTGTTTTCGGAGGAATTTTTCGCCTGTGAGAGCCTGTTAAGGTTTCTGTTATATCCTCTTAATATGGTGGAATTTGTTATTCTCATGTGTTATCCTCCCGCAGCTTACAGACCAACTCTGCCCGTGCTGTTGATAAGCTTGTCGAGCAGGTCGTCGAGGGCGGTCACTATTCTCGAGGAAGCGCTGTACCATTTCTGATAGTTCAGCATATTGATGCCCTCCTCGTCGAGCTGTACGCCCGAAACATCGTCGCGCGCGTCGAGCAGCGTGTCTACGGTAGTGACAGCACTGTCGTAGCGGCTGTTTTCATACTGTATCGTCTGTCCGAGCCTGTTTGACACAAAGGAAATGTATTCATAAAAGCTGCCCTGAAAATCATGGGCGTTGCCGAACTTTATGCTGCTGTTGCTGAGCTGCTTTACAAGGTAGAGGACGTTCGTATTCTGAAGCGTAAGCTCGCCGGTGACCTCGTCCTTTATCTGGTCGTAGCCGTATTCGTAAAGCCCCGTTTCCTCGTTAAATCTGCGAACCTGTCCTATCATGGTCGCGTCGGTGAGCCAGCTGTCGGCAACCCTTATATTGCCCGCGGTGACGAGCGCGCCGTCGTTTTTCGCGGTGAACATTGCTCTCGAGGGGTCTTCGTCTGCGCCGTTCGCGGAATTAAAGGTGTTCGCGAGCGTGCGGGCGAACTCGTCGACCGCGCTCTTGAAATACGCGATACCGTAGGCGCTGTTCTGATGACCCGTCGCATAAACGCCGTTGCCATTTATCATGTCGTGATAGCTTTTCAGCATACCCGATTCAAGGTTCAGATCGTCGCCGCTTTCAAACGAAACGATCGCCTGACCGTATACCTCATAATCCTTCATGAAAAGGCGGTTCGTCTTAAAATTCTCGCCGTCGACGATCTTTACGCCGCCCATCGTAATGGAGAAGGCTCCGTTCGAGTTTTCCACAACGTCGACGTTTCCGTATGTCGCAAGCTCGTCGACGTAAAGGTTGAGCTGGTCGTAAAGCTCGTTCGGACCATAGCCTTCGCTGTAATTGAGCAGCTCGCGGGCGATCCTGTCGTTGAGCTTGTTTATGTTTTCGGTCAGCTCGTTCACATAGGAGAGCGTGTCCTCAAGCTCGTTTACATATGTATCCTCTATCTCGCAGAGCTTGTTTGAATAATCGTTGAGCAGGCGGCAGAGGTTTGTCGCCGCGTTTCTCGAGAGCGTTGCGACCTCGGCGCTGTCCGGCTTTTCGACCGAATAGTCCTGAAGCGCGTTGAAGAACTGCTGTGTATAATACTGAAGCCCGTCCGACTCGAAATCGTCGAGGACGTCCTCGATATCGGAAAGGATATTAACGGTGTTCTCGGTTTCCGCCTCTGTCGCGACGTTTTCGCGATAGCGCTTGTCGATGAACTGATCGCGTATCTGGCTAACACCGTTGGAGTTTACACCCTGTCCCGTGAGGGAAAGACCGTTCGTCTTACTGCACCAGCGCAGGCTCTGGTTTCCCGAAACATACATCGAATAGAGGTCGACTCTCTGTCTTGTATAGCCGACTGTATTTAAATTGGAAACATTGTTGCCCGTTATATCAAGGCTTTTCTGCGCTACCTGCAACGTGCGCTTCTGTGTTTCAAATCCTAAAAAAGTGGGGCGCATATTTTCCTCCTGCCTAGACCTGTCTGAAAGCCTTTGCGGAGGACTGTCCGCCTGCGACCTTCGACGCGTTTCTGTTATATGTTTCGGGCTTTTCGAGTATCCCCGCCCGTCTTACAAATTCTCTCTGATTGTCAAGCTTGCGCTTTACAAGCTCGTTCGTTTCTTCGTTAAGCTCTTTTATGCCGTCGATAAGCTCCGTGAGCTGTCCCGCGAGCATTTTCATCTTCGGGCGGAAATCCTCGGGAGCGTTCTCGGTTATTTCGGAGAGCTTCATTCCGCCAAGCCCCAGTCCCTCGAACAGCGCGAGCCGCTTTTCCTCAAGCGAGCGGCTTTTCATGACATACGCCTGCTCCTTGTTGAGGGATTCGGTGAGCCAATCGAGGTCGTCCTCAAGTATCTTGTTGTGCTTTTTCATCAGGAAAACGGTAAGCTCCCTGTAAAAATCGACGTCTATCTCAAGGCATCTTACGACCGCCTGCGCCTGTTTTTCGTTTATCGCCATTATAAATTACCCCATCAGAATATAAGCCGCGATATCCTCTGCGGGAACGCCCTGTTCCGCGGTGCGGGCAGCCTGCGAGATCTCCTGCGGAGCGGCGTCCGCCTTTATCTCCTGAGCAATGCCGTTTTTCGCCGCAGCAAGCGCGGTGTCGAACCCAAACTCAACTCTGTCTGTATTTTTCGCGGCAGCGGCAGCGGAGCTTTTCCTCGGAGCGCCCGTTTTCTGTGTCTGATATGCGGAGATTATGCCGTTTATTCTTTTTATCTCCATAATGCCTGCCTCCTTATTTTACGATATAGTTATCCCATACTTATGCTCATATATATTATATCGGCAGGATTTCACAAAACTTTATAGTTTTCTTATATTTCTTATAAAAATATAAGAGCCGCGGTGCGGCCCGCGGCTCCTTAAAATCACGCCTTGATCTTCTTGCGTCCGATTCTGACTATCGTAACGATAGCAGAGCTTAAAACAAGGTTTATCGCCATCTCGACGAGGAAGTTTATCACGACAAGACCGACTATCATGTACCCCGCGACATTGTCGCCGAAGCCCGCGCCGGCTGCCCATTCCTTGATCGTGTCAAGGAAGAACACAGCGCACCCGAGCAGGAAAATGCCCGTATTGACAACAGGCGAAACCACCGCCGCCGCAAGCGTCGCAACGATCTCATTCTTCTTTGCTATGAGCCTGTAAACCAGCCCCGCAGCCGCGCCCGCGAGAATGCCCTTCAGCAAAACGGTAACTATCGTCCCGGGAACATTTATCACGAGGAACGCACCCGCGTCCGTGAACAGAACGACCACGCCGAACACCAGACCGAGCCACGCGCCCGCTTTCCAGCCGTAAAGCGCCGCGCCGACAACGATAGGAACAAGCACGAACGTTATGTTAAACACGCCGAACCTTATCCCGACCGCAAGCGCCTGAAGCACGACAACGATCGCCGTCAGCAGCCCAAGACCGACAATGGTCTGAACGCTGATCTTGCTTTTTTTCGCACCCTCCGGTGCAATGATCTTATTTTCCTCCATGGAAAACTCCTTTGCTGGCACTCGGGTCCCTTGCCCCGATGTACCGCGGGTATATATATTTACGGGCAGAAGCCCGCAGACCCCATGAAAACGCCGCTCAGCGGTTCTTTTTGTAGATATCGAGAAGTCCCGTCATGATAAGGCTTGTGTCAAGAATGAAGTCCTTCCTGCACAGCGGCTTTATCACGGCGGAAAAACCTCCCGTCGCAACTACCGTGCACTTCTCGCCTATCTCCTCCTCGAAATGCTCGATCATGCCGTCCACCATAAACGCCGTGCCGTTGAGCAGACCCGAGCGCATACAGTCTATCGTATTTGTGCCGATGACCTGCTTTACGGGATCGTTGGTTATGCTGATGAGCGGGAGGCTCGCCGTCCGCGACGCGAGCGCCTCGGTGGATATTTTGACGCCCGGGGCGATTATTCCGCCGATAAACGCGCCTGTTTTGTCGACTGCGAGTATCTTCGTCGCCGTTCCGAGGTCAATTACTATCGCGGGGAGCGGGTAGTGCTCTTTCGCGCCGACCGCGACAGCCGCCATGTCCGCGCCGAGGGAAGCAGGCTCGTCTATCTTGATGTTAAGCCCCGTCTTTATCCCCGGGCCAACCGTAAGCACGCGGCAGCCGCACACCTTTTCGACGGCAGGCTTTATCTGCGTCGTCACAGGCGGCACTACCGAGGACATTATCGCCCCCGTTACCTCCTCGGGCTTATGCCCGTAAAGGTTCAAAATGTCCACAAGAGTTATCGCATACTGATCCTCCATGCGGCATCTGTCGGTGGATATCCTCGACTCAAAGGCAAGCTCGTCATTATCATCAAATCCGCCTATGACGGTATTTGTGTTTCCGACGTCGATAGTAAGTACCATTTTTTCTCTCCGTTATCCTGTTTATCCCGTTTATTCTGTTTATCAGTTCATGTATTCTCCGCTGTATTCCAGCAGGGTAACACTTTCCACGCCCTTTATTTCGTTGAAGCGGCTGACGTAGCTCGCGTCGTTGTTCTTTATCTTTACCTCAATGGTAAGCTCAACGCGGTCGCCCGTCTGCGTCTTGTTCTTGAGCTTGTATTTAATGTTTCCGAGCAGACCGTTTATATTCATCTCTTCCGAAACGGCATAGCGCACGATAAGCAGGTAGCTCTTCTTCTCCTTTTTGAATATGGTGAGAAGTATGTAGATGACCGCGATAACGACCGTCCCGAGCAGCGCGACCCAGTAAAGCTGCGCGCCCGCGGTTATTCCCGCCGCAATGCCCCAGAAAAGGAAACCGATGTCCAGCGGGTCTTTAACCGCCGCGCGGAAGCGCACGATAGACAGCGCGCCGACCATGCCGAGCGAAAGCACGATGTTCGCGCTTATCGTCATGATGATGAAC
>CAMEPN010000001.1 GCA_945931735.1 uncultured Clostridia bacterium | reverse complement strand
AACGGATTTTAAATGCCCGCTTCGCGGGCAAAAAACACTTTTTCGACAAGCTGACGCCGCACAAATGACCTGCGGCGTTTAGTTTTTCTACTGCTTGATTTTAATAGAGGATTATGATATAATAGTTATAAAGTATGAATTAAAAGGAGCTATTCATGTTTGAACTGAAAAAAACCGAGGGACGTGCGCGGCGCGGTATCTTTCACACCCCGCACGGAGATATAGAAACGCCGTTTTTCATGAACGTGGGAACAGCCGCGGCGATAAAGGGCGGCATATCAAGCGTCGACCTAAAGGGACTTAAGACCCGCGTGGAGCTTTGCAACACATACCACCTGCACCTGCGCCCGGGCGATGACGTTATTTACAAGCTCGGCGGACTTCACAAATTCATGAACTGGGACAAGCCGATACTCACCGACAGCGGCGGGTTTCAGGTATTTTCGCTGTCCAAGCTGCGTAAGATTAAGGAAGAGGGCGTGTACTTCGCGTCGCACCTCGACGGGAGGCGCCTTTTCATCGGTCCCGAGGAAAGTATGCAGATTCAGTCGCACCTTGCCTCGACTATCGCGATGGCGTTCGACGAATGTGTAGAGAATCCCGCCCCGCGCGACTATGTTCAGCGCTCGGTGGAGCGCACGACCCGCTGGCTCGAGCGCTGCAAGACCGAGATGGCGCGGCTCAACTCCCTCCCCGAAACAATAAACAGGCAGCAGCTCCTCTTCGCGATAAATCAGGGCGGAACATACGACGATATCCGCGTCGAGCATATGAAGATAATAAGCGAAATGGGGCTTGACGGCTACGCGGTAGGCGGACTTGCCGTCGGCGAGCCTACCGAGGTAATGTATCACATTCTCGACGAGGTGCTCCCCTATGCCCCCGTAAACAAGCCGCGCTACCTCATGGGCGTCGGCACTCCCTCAAACATAATCGAGGGCGTTTACCGCGGCGTGGATATGTTCGACTGCGTTATGCCGAGCCGCAACGCGCGCCACGGGACTATCTTCACATGGGGCGGGATAATGCACGCGACGAACGAGAAATACAAGCTCGACGAGCGCCCGCTCGACCCGCAGTGCGACTGCCCGACCTGCCGCAGCTTCACCCGCGCGTATATCCGCCACCTGTTCAAGGCGGACGAACAGCTCGCGGGCAGGCTCTCCGTTCAGCATAACCTCTATTTCTACAACACGCTTATGGACAGGATATGCGAGGAGCTTGACGCGGGAACGTTTACCGAGTTCCGCAGCAAATACTCTCCCCTGCTCGCGGAAAAGCTGGACGACTGACAAAAAAGGACGTGAAAATCTCCATAACGAAGCAAGGAGGTACTCATGTCCTTTATCGAGCTTTTTCTGGTCGCTGTCGGGCTGTCGATGGACGCGTTCGCGGTCGCGCTGTCCGACGGGCTGACGCTTAAACGGCGGCGCAATGCGGTAGTTATCGCGCTGTTTTTCGGTCTGTTTCAGGCAGGAATGCCGATGATAGGCTATTTTCTCGGAACAGGCTTTTCGCACCTCATTTCCGCTTACGACCACTTCGCCGCGCTCGCCGTGCTCGGATTTATCGGCGGGAAAATGATCGTCGAAAGCATTTCGGAGCTTAAATGCTCCCAAAAAAACAGGCAGGAAGAACCCCGCCCGCAAAAGGCGCTCACCCTTCCCCTGCTTATCGCGCAGTCAGCCGCAACGAGCATCGACGCGCTCGTCGTCGGCGTTACCCTTTCCGCCATGGGCGGGAATATTTTCTCCTCCGCTGCGGTCATTGGCGTGACGACATTTTTGATAAGCCTTGCGGGCGCACTTTGGGGTAAGCGGTTCGGCACTCTCCTCGGGACAAAGGCGGAGCTAGTCGGGGGGATAGTTCTTCTCGCGATCGGCGTGAAAACCTGCGTCGAGCATATTTTCTTCGGCTGCGGCTGATAGGGAGGACATGGATGATTAAATACGCTGTTTTTGACGTTGACGGCACCCTGCTTGATTCTTCGCCAATGTGGGAGAATTTGGGGTCGCGCTATATACGGAGCATCGGTCTTGTCCCCTCTGAGAGGCTTGACGAAAGCCTCAGAAAATTCTCGCTTGACGAGGCGGCAGGATTTCTTAAAAAAGAATATTCCGTCCCCTATTCCGCCGAGGAGATAGTGCGGCAGATATCCCGCCTGACCGAGAGCTACTACCTGTGCGAGGTGCTCCCCCGCGACGGAGCGCGGGAGCTTCTGTCGGCGCTTCGCGCGAAAAACGTACATATGGCGATAGCCACTGCGGGGGACAAGAAGCTCGCCGCTGCCGCGCTGGAGCGGCTCGGGCTGTGGGAATATTTCTACGCTGCGGTGTCCTGCTCGGAATACGGCCCGAAAACCTCTCCCGAGGTGTATCTTGCCGCATCGGAAATGATTTTCGCCGTCCCGAACAAAACCATAGTTTTCGAGGACAGCCTGCACGCAGTCCGCGCGGCAAAAAGCGCAGGCTTCGTCACCGCCGCGGTAATGGATATCAGCGAGCCGGAGCAGCAGGCTCTGAAAGCCGCCGCAGACTTTTACGAGGTAAGCCTGCGGGGTTATTCACAGAAAATAAACGAAATTCTTAAATAAAACGCGCCGCAGTCACAATGCGGCGCATTCTTATATTCTATTTCACAAACGACCCTATCTCCACAAGATTGCCTTCGGGGTCGGCAATATAGCAGGTGCGCTGCCCCCATTCCATCGTCTGCGGCGGCATGACAGGCTTCGCGCCCTTTGACACCACGTCCGCGAACGCCGCGTCTACCGCCGCGTAATTTTCGGCAGAAAGCGCAATTTCGTAATGCCCATTTTCTCCGTCGGCATAGCTGAACCTGCGCGAGGTCATCTTCTCGAAATCGCTTCTTCGGTACAGCAGGAACAGCGTCCCGTCCTTTTCAAGGAACACGTTCGAGGTATTCTCGTCCTCCTTTATCTCAAAGCCGAGAACGTCGCGGTAAAACCTCACCATAACCGCCATGTCCTTTACCATTATTCCGAACCCGTCAAGGCGGAGCTTCGCTTTCTCGGTTTTCTTCGGCTTTTTCCTGCGCGGCTTCCGCTCGGGAAGCTCCTCCCACATCTCCTCTACCATGCTGCGGAGCTTTTCGCCGTCGTCGAGGATAGTGCAGGGGAGCAGCGTGTCGGGCGTCTGCGGGAAGTCGGCGGGGTCGCTGTCGGGCATATATTTCCGCGACGCGGCAGTGTCCTTGACCGCGAAGCCGTCGCCGTAAATACCGCCTATTATCTTCTCCTTATAATAATAGAGGTATCCGCCCATCATCGGGATATACCTTGTGTCCCCGAGCGGTGAAAGCTGCTCCGCAACATACTGCGCATACTGCGCAAGCTTCTTGTCAGCCATGTTTTCCTCCTTAAAAAATTAAAAAAATGCCCCGAGCATATCGGGGTATTTCCGTATTTACCGTCGGCAGAGCCGTTCCCCGCCGCGTATGCTTATAATTGCTTTATTCCCTTTGCCGCCGCGCGTATCTCCATTACCCCCGTTTCGGGATAGAAAAATACAGTCCGCCCGTAATCAAGACCGGTGTCCTCCGCAACGATCGGTATGCGAAGCTCGCGCAGAGCCGCCTTTACCGCCGCGATATTGCGCTCGCCGATATTGAATTTATCGCTCGCCGTCGCAAACATGACCGCGCCACCCGCGATCTTCGCCCTGAGCCTTGCCCTGTTTGCGCCGAGCCGCTCCATTTCGCGCACCAGCATAGGCACCGCCGTGTCGGCGAAGCGCATAGGCGTCGACGCGCCGCTTGCGGAAGCAGTGCTGTCGGGGAGCATGATATGCGACAGCCCGCCGACGTTTGTCGCACTGTCCAAAAGGCATATCCCGACGCAGGAGCCGAGCGCATATGTCACAAGAACATCGGGCGCCCTGCATACCTTGAGGTCGGATATGCCGATAGTTATATTACTCATCATATAACACCGAGCTTTTCCATTAAAGTATTGAGCGACTCCATTTCGGGGATAAGGATTATGTTCGACTTGATGTCAACGCCGTCGATAACGAAGCCGTCGTTTATGAACAGCACCTTGTCGCCGACCTGCGAAAACTCGATTATCGGAACGCTCATGATAGCGCCGAGCATATCCACCGCCATCGACGGAACGCTCATGTCAATAGTCAGCCCCGTAAGCGTCGAAAGCGCCTGCAAATACGAGCCTGCCATGATGTTCCCCATTTCGGAAATGGCGGAAAGCTCCGTTTCGTTCAGAGCAACGACCTTTACGTCATGCTTGTCCAGAAATGTATCAAGAACCACTCTCGCAAAGCTGTCCTCAAGCAGGAACATTATCATTCCCTTGATGTCGCCGGAGAGCCTTACAAGTATGCCCGTGATGACCTTTTCGGGGCCACCCATCTCGTCGATGACGTGCTGATAGTCCAGCACCCTTACGTCGGGAACGCGCATATCTATGCCCTTTCCGAGCATTGAGGAAAGAGCGGAGGCAGCGCTGCCCGAGCCTATGTTTCCTATCTCCTTAAGGCAGTCAATCGCCACGGGAGAAAGGTCATTATAATCCTTAAACATATTTTGTCACCAATTTATCTGAGGTTGTTCGCGATGCGGGTAAATTCGTCGGAGGTAGTGACAACGCGCGAGCTTATCTGATACGCGCGCTGCGTTTCGATGAGCTTTACCATCTGCGTCGCAAGGTCAACGTTGGAGGTCACAAGCGCGCCCTGAAGCTTGGTCATTCCCCTGTCGGCGGTAGCTTCGCCGCTGCGCTCGGTGGCGGTGTAGCGGTTCGTCCCCAACGGCTCCAGTCCGTATGGATTGTCAAATGTGAACACGCCGACGAGCTTCTCAAGCTCGGTGTAATCCGGCAGCGTTCCGTCCTCGTTAAACGGTACGACGATCCTGTTCATGTCGTAATCAAGCACATACTCTCCCGAGCCGCTCACGAGATACCATTCGCCCGTTTCCGCCTGCGTCATATTGAAAGCGCCGTCGCGGGTGTAGTTGACATCGCCGTACCTGTCCTGAACCGCGAAAAAGCCCTCGCCCGCAGGTGCAAAATCGGTCATCATATCGGTGAAATAAAAGCTGCTCTCCTCGAACATGAGGTCTGTTTTCTGAACATATGCGCCGTGTCCCGTCTGCCATTCCGGCTCGGTCGCGCGCTGAACGGAATACAGCGTGTCCGCGAAGTCGGGGCGGAGCGTCTGATAGCCGTAGGTGTTTATGTTAGCGATATTATTTCCGTAGACATTGAGCGCCTGCGCCTGCGCGATCATGGCGGTCTTGCCGGTATGGAATGCTATATTCATATTAAACCCCTTTCATTAAGAAAGCTTGCAGATGGAGTTGGATTTCTGGTTCATGCTGTCGCAGAGCTTAAGAATAGCGCTGGACGCCTCGTATATCCTGTTCGCGTTCATCATCATCGTCATCTCATAGTTGAGGTCGATGTTCGAGCGCTCGACCGCGCCCTGTATTATGTCGAATTTCACTCCCTCGGGAACTGCTCCCGCGTCAACGGAGGTGAACATATTCGCGCCGAATTTGTTTACATTTCCCTCGGGGTCAATATAAGACAGCAGCAGTCGGTCGACGACCTCCCCGTCCTGATAAATATACCCGTCGGAATCAATAACGAAATCCTTGTTCCCGAGGTAGATCTCGCCGTTTTCGCCGAGAACTCTCCCCGAGGTGGAGAGCGTGAGATATCCCTCGCCGTCAAGCTCCCACTGACCGTTTCGTGTCAGCATCTGCTCGCCGTTATAGCCCGCGATGTTGAAGTATACGTCGCCGTGTATCGCCACGTCGAACGGCGACTCAGTGTACTCAAGCGAGCCCTGCCCGAGGTCGGTGTATGACGTATCGACATAGGCATGCGCGAATGTTCCCGAGGTCTCCTCGCGGTGCTTTACGAGTATCATCTGCTCGTCAAAGGTCTTGGTGATTATCGTGTCGCGCTTGTAGCCGGCGGTGCTCATGTTCGTGAGGTTGTTCCCCACTGCGTCCAGCTTCCGCTGGTTCAATATCATGCCGTTGGCGGCGTAGTAATAGCCTCTGTTCATGGGGTTCCTCCCTTGATATACGGCTCCAGTTTTGCCTTTAAGGCAAGGACTGCTTTTGTGTGTATCTGGCATACGCGGCTCTCGGAAATTCCGAGCGACTTCGCGATATCCGAATATTTCATGTTCTTATAATAATAAAGCGTTACGACCTGACGTTCTTTTTCCTTCAGCTCGTCTACCGCCTGCGCCACGACCCTGCGAAGCTCGTCGCGCATAAGCCGCTGATCCGTCGTCGACGGGCCGGACGGCTCATCGAAATTGTCCTCGTAGAGCAGCTCCTCGAACGACAGCGTTACCGCGCAGGAAGCCTCGGACATACATCTCAGCAGCTTCTCCTCGTCCATGCCCATCTGCTCGGCAAGCTCCGCCGTGGTCGGCGCTCTGTTGTATAAATTATACAACATACTGTTAGCTTTGTCAAGCGAACGGGCGAATTTTCTGACCTGCCGCGGAACTCTGTCCTGCTTTCGTATAAAGTCGATTATCGCGCCGCGTATCCTGAGCGAGGCGTAGGTTTCAAACTTTGCGCCCTTAAGCGGGTCGTAGCTTTCTATCGCGTCCATAAGGGCGATGACGCCCTCATTTATTACATCGTCGACGTCGCCGTACTTTATATACATATTCCTAAGCGACATCGCGCAGCTTCGCACCAAGCCCATATTCCGCAGGACGATCTCATTACGGAGCGAAATATCGCCGCTCTGCTGATATTCCGCAACGCGTTCGGCGGTGTTGTACTCCATATTCGCCCCGCTCCTTTCTGTAATATTATAGCTAGATATTACATTTAATTATGAGATTATTGCCCCTCGCAGCAGCTTTTGTCCGCCGCTTAAACCGCTTGTACGCCCACTCTTGCGGACGCGTTTAGCGAGATATTCCCTATCGCCTGTATCTGCGCGGACGAGTCTATCTCGCTGTACGACAGCACGGTTATATTTGGAATAAACTGGTCGGTGAGCTTCTTGAAATAAATTCTGACAACGGGAGAGGTCAGAATTATAACGGTCGGGATAACGTCCTTTATCTTGTCTATCTCGGCATTGGTCGCGCTGACTATGCTCTGGATAACATCGGGCGCCATGGCAAGATAGCTCCCCTGGTCGTTTTTCTTGACCGCGCTTACTATCATGTCCTCTATCTGCGTGTCCAGCGTTATCACGCGCAGGGAATTTGCCTCCGCGAAACGGTGCGTGATAGTTCGCTTGAGCGACTGGCGGACATACTCCGTCGCGATGTCGATGTCCTTTAGTACGTTGGAGTGATCTCCGAGCGTTTCAAGTATCGTTTCAAGGTCGCGTATCGGTATGCCCTCTTTAAGCAGATTTTCCAATACTTTCTGTAAATATCCAACGGATATAACCTTCGGTATAAGGTCGTCCACCACGATAGGATTGGTTTTCTTTACGTTTTCTATCATCGTGTTGACGTCCTGACGCGACAGCAGCTCATGCGCATATCGCTTCATTATCTCCGACCAGTGGGTTATCATTACGGAAACGGGGTCAATGAGCGTATATCCCGCGACATCCGCCATTATCTTCTTGTCCTCGCTTATCCACTTTGCGGGAAGTCCGAACGCAGGCTCCACGGTGTCGATGCCGTCGACCTGAGTGGTGACGTCGCCGCTGTCCAATGCGAGGTAATGGTCGACAAGTATCTCGCCGCGCGCGACCTCCTCGCCCTTTATCTTGATTATGTACTGGTTAGGGTTTATCTCGGGGTTATCCGTCATTCGTACAGACGGAATGACCATGCCCATATCCATAGCGAACTGTTTTCGGAAGATAACGACGCGCTCGATGAAGTTGCCACCGCTCTTCTCGTCGACAAGACGAAGCAAGCTGTAACCGAACTCCATCTCGATAGGCTCGACATTAAGCAGCTTGAAAACGTTGTCGATATCGCGGTAGTAGTCGTTGTCCGCCTTTGCCTTTTCCGCTTCCTTCTGCTCCGCTTTCTGCCGCTGAGCAAGCTCGAGAGCCGCCATTTTCTTCTTATTCCTGTCAAGCAGCACCGCGCCGACGATAAGCAGCACGCCGAGCACCAGCAGAACCAACGTCGGAAATCCCGGAATGATCATCATAACAAGAACGACGATACCCGCGATAAGCAGCACGAACGGCTGCGCTGTGAACTGGCTCTTGATATCGTTCATCAGGCTGTCCTCGCTTGCCGCGCGGGTTACTATCATACCGGTCGCAACGGAGATGAGCAGCGCGGGGATCTGCGAGCAGAGTCCGTCGCCGACGGTCGCGAGGGAATATGTGTTGAGTATCGTGCCGAAGTCGCCGCCTCCGCGCACCATGCCTATGATAACGCCGCCGATAAGGTTTACGAGCGTGGTTATGATCGACATTATCGCGTCGCCCTTTACGAACTTCGTGGCACCGTCCATGGAGCCGTAGAAGTCCGCTTCGCGTTGGATATTGTTGCGGCGCTTCTTCGCCTGCTCCTCGTTGATAAGGCCGGAGTTAAGGTCTGCGTCTATCGCCATCTGCTTACCGGGCATTGCGTCCAGCGTAAACCTCGCAGCAACCTCGGATACACGCTCCGAGCCTTTTGTGATGACGATGAAGTTTACCAATACTATGATAATGAATATCAGGAAGCCGACGATAGCGTCGCCGCCCATTACGAAGTTGCCGAACGCCTTTATGACCTCTCCGGCGTATCCGCTGGTGAGTATTCCTCTTGTCGTAGAGATATTCAGCGACAATCGCAGCACCGTAGTCAGCAGCAGCACTGTCGGGAACACCGAAAATTCCAGCGCTTCCTTAATGAACATCGTCATGACAAGGATTATAAGGCTGAGCGCGATATTCAGCATTATCATGAAATCGAGCAGCCACGACGGGAGCGGGATAATGATAGCGAGTACGATAAAGATAACGAACAGCACCATTGAGTTGCTGAGCAGCTTGCGTATCATTTCTTCACTCCCCTTTCCTTACTATCTATATATTTAAGCGTGAAGCGTCTTGTTCTTTTCCCTGTATACGACGGTCAGCACCTCCGCGACCGCGTCGTAAAGCTCGACGGGTATCTCCCGCCCCAGATCCACCTGCGCATAAAGCGCGCGGGCGAGCGGCGGATTTTCCATCGTGTAAACGTCGTTTTCCTCGGCTATCTCGACTATCTTCATCGCGAGATAGTCCTTTCCTTTCGCAACGACCTGCGGCGCGCGGTTCTTGTCCTGGTCATATCTGAGCGCCACGGCGTAGTGCGTAGGGTTACGGATAACGACGTCGGCGGAGGGCACCTCCTGCATCATGCGCGACTGCGCCATCTGCTGCTGGCGCTGCTTTATCTTGCTCTTGACCTGCGGGTCGCCTTCCATCTGCTTGAACTCTTCCTTGACCTCCTGCTTGGACATCTTGAGCTTCTTTTCAAACTGCCACCACTGGAAGATGAAATCCCCCGCGGCGACGAAAACAAGCAGTATGCATATCAGCATTACCATGTCGAAGATACTCAGCGCGGCGTAGGCAAGCCCCTGCATAAGCCCCGTATCCATCAGCGCGAGCAGCCTCGGCAGCCGCGAGGATATCTCGCTGTATACCATCCACCCGATGACGATTACCTCGATAAGTCCCTTTAGGATACCGATTACCGCCTGCGCGGAGAAAAGCTTTTTTATTCCCTCAAGGGGATTGAGCCGCGAGAATTTCGGCTTGAGCGCTTTCATAGTGAAAAGCCCGCGCGTCTGCGCTATCGTCGGGATTATCCCAAGCAGCATAGCTCCCGCGCACACCGGACCTACTATCATAACGACGACCGTCATCATCTCGACGATAAGCGGCATTATAGTGTCCGCGTTGACGTCATATGTACCTGCCCGCTCGAAAACCGAGCCGCTGAACGCGAGGATAGTTTTCATCATATACCCCGCGAGAATGCGCACCAGCGCGAATATTCCCAAAACGGAAGCGGCGGTAACTATCTCCTTGGACTGGAGGACATTTCCCTCTTTTCGCTGATCGCGGCGCTTTTTCGGGGTGGCTTTTTCGGTTTTTTCCTCGCCTGCCACTTAAAACACCGCCCTTTCAGCCTGTCCGCCCTATCCTGCCCGAACCGTTATGTAAGCGTGAACTGTCCGATCAGCCCGTTAAGGTTGGTGAACAGTATGTCCATTATTTTTTCCATAAATTCCGATACAACGCCGCAGCTTGCCGCCAGAACAACGAAGCCGACCAACATTTTTAGCTGGATATTCAGCACGAAAACGTGTATCGACGGCACCGCCTTCATCAGCACGCCCAGACAGAACTCCGTAATGAGCGAGGCGGCGATGACCGGCATCGCAAGCTTTAGCCCGAGCGTCAGCACCGTTTCAAAATACATCACCATGATGTACGCAATGTTTATGTTGAAGCTGTCGTAGGCGATTGGTATTGTTTCATACGACACCGCGAAAAGCTGTATATAGCTGAGATGTCCGCCGACGGCGAAGAAATACAGTATGAACCAGTAGCTGTAATAGGACGACGTCGCGCCCGTCTGACCGCCGTAGGTCGGGTCGTAGCTCTTTGCCATGGACAGACCGAGCTGCATATCGGTTAGCTCGCCCGCCATGGAGAAGACCTGGAGCATTATATTGACGAACAATCCGAGGATCGCGCCGACAAGCAGCTCCTTCGCAAGGTCAAACACGAACGGCAGCAGCCCCGACGGCAGCGTATACTCAAAATCGTTCGCGGCGGTCATTACCAGCGCCAGCATGAGCGACGCCCCCGCCTTGATGGTATTCGGGACATTGTTCCGCGCGAATATCGGGTTGAACGTGAATATACCGCTCACCCTCGCAAGAACCATGAAAAAGACTATGAAATTAGTCTGTATGGCAGTCCATATTTCCGACACGGCAGCGTCCTCATGTTATGGGAATTTCCGCGATCTTCTCGAAGATGAAGTTCACGAAATCAATGCACTCGTTAGTCATCCACGGCGCGAGGAAAAACAGCGTAAGCCCCACCGCGATAGCCTTCGGTGCAAATGAAATGGTCTGCTCGTGTATCTGCGTAGCCGCCTGAAGTATCGCGATAACAAGACCGACTATCATGGCAACAAGAAGCACGGGCAGCGCCAGCTTGAAAGCAAGCATGACCGCCTCGCGGAAGATCTCCATTACCATATCCTGCGTCATAATTTATCACTCCTTAACGCCGCTACCAGTTATAGCTCGAAACAAGCGAGCCGATAAGCAAATTCCACCCGTCCGCAAGAACAAACACAAGTATCTTGAACGGCATGGATATCATCGCAGGCGGCAGCATCATCATGCCCATCGACATGAGCGTACTTCCCACCACGATATCGATTATCAAAAACGGAATGAATATCATGAAGCCCATCTGGAAAGCGCGCTTAAGCTCGCTTATCATGAACGACGGGACTATCACCGTGAGCGAAAGGTCGTTCTGTATGTATTCCTCGGTGAAGCCGCCCTCCGGCTCCTCCATATTCGACAGCTCTATAAAGAAATTGAGGTCGTCGTTGCTCGTCTGCTTGAGCATGAACCGCTTAAGCGGAACGCTCGCCTCGTTGAGCGCCTCCTCCATTGTCAGCTCCTCGTTTACATAGGGCTGATAGGCTATCTCGTTAATTTCGGAGAAAACCGGCGCCATTATGAAGATAGTCAGCAGCAGGGACATTCCCGTTATGACCATGTTCGGCGGGGTACTCTGCGTCTGCATCGCCGTTCTTAGGAAGCTCATAACGATGACTATTCTCGTAAAGCAGGTCATCATTATCAGCAGCGACGGCGCCAGCGCGATAAGCGTCAGCAGCAGAATTATCTCCAGCGGCTGCGACGCGTCCACGCCTATCACCTGCTGCAAAACCGAGGCGGTAGGCTCGTCCCCGACGTATTCGGGGTCGGTGTCGAGATATTCGCCCGCCTGCGCGTCCGACGAAACCACCTGCTCCGTCGACGACGCAGCCGCATACGAGCGGACGGTCACAAACATCACCACAAGAAATATCGTAACAAAAAGCGAAACGGCAAACCGCACGACAAGCTTTTTTTCGTTCTTGAAAAGACTTTTTATCAAGCGCAGTCCACCTCCGCTCACTTCTTTTTCATCATATTCCCGAGGACGATCTTAAAGCTCTCGCCGAACGAAGGATTCCCTCCCTCGGGCGGCTGCGTAAGCTCCTCCTCGGTCTGCTCGAGGTCGCATATCTTCTCGGTGTGGTTAGAGGTCACGCCGAGCACCATGCATTTCCCGCACACGCTCACGAGCAGCAGCATCTTGTCCGGTCCGAGGTTAATGCGCTCAAGTATTTTCATATTTTTGCTGTCGGACAGGTTGACCCTTGCGTTGAATTTCTTCATTATCCAAAACAGCAGGAACACCAGTGCGAGAACTCCCACCAGCGCCATTATCATCTGGAAATATTCCACCGAAAGCTCCTCTCCGAAAAGCTGCTCCCAAAGTAAACAAAACAAGCCTTAACAAGGGCAGCGTCTTACAATTCACCCTCAGAAAAACACCAAAAGGCGGGTATTTTATTCCCCGCCACGGATTATGTATCGGATCAGCCGAGGACTTTTTTAACGGTCTGAAGTATTCTGTCGGGCTTGAACGGCTTTACGATAAAGTCCAGCGCGCCGAGCTTGATAGCCTCAACGACCATTGCTTCCTGACCCATTGCGGAGCACATGACGACCTTAGCCATGGGATCGCCCGCCTTGATGTCCTTTAACGCCTCGATGCCGGATTTGTTCGGCATGGTTATGTCCATGATAACAAGATCGGGCTTTTCCGCGCTGTAAACATCGCAGGCAATGGCGCCGTCTGCCGCTTCAAGGATATTGGTGTATCCGTTCTTGGTAAGTGTGTCCTTGATAAGCATTCTCATAAAGGCTGCGTCGTCAACCAGTAATATCTTCTTGTCCATTACATTATCTCCTTAAGAATTTATGTGAAATTAACTATATTACTTATTTATTCCTTACCGAAGCTGTCCATGAAAGGATTTTTAACAATTTCGGTAATTCTAACCGCAAAGTTATCATCAATTACCACAACATCGCCGCGGGCGATAAGATTTCCGTTCACGACAACGTCAACCGGCGCTCCCGCCTGACGCTCAAGCTCGATTATCGTGCCCTGCGTGAACTCGAGGATATCCTTCACCTTTCGCTTTGCCGTTCCAAGCTCAACGCTTATCTCAAGCGGAACGCCCATCAGCAGCTTGAGGTTGTCCTTCTGGTCGGCGGGAATGCCGAAATCCATCGTTTCAAACTGATGAAGCTGCGCGTTCTGAATGTTGACCGGCGGAGCGGGCGGCGGATATGCGCCGTAGGCTGCGTACTGGTTCGGGTAGGGATATGGCTGCTGGGGATATGGCTGCGCGGGCTGCTGATATGCCGCCTGCGGAACGGGCTGAGGCGCGGGCGCGGGTACAGGCTGCGGCGCGGCAGCGGGTGCAGGCGCGGGAGCGGGCGTCGGCGCAGGAGCAGGCGTCGGCGCAGCGGGCGCTGCCGGCTCGGGCTCCGCCGAGGCGCTTGCTTCGGCGTCAACGTTGAATTTCTCGATCATCTTGCCGGACAGCGTTTTCGCAAGTTCAAGCGACATTACGGAAAGGAACTCGCTGTTCATTACCCCGTCGACAGTCAGATTGAACGTGACCGCAACTACCGTTTCGTCCGGCTCCATCTCGCACAGGTCGCAGAACTTTGTCTTGTCGATTATATAGGGGGTCGGTGTGGAGATATCTACCGTTACGCCGAGCAGGTCGGACAGGGCTGTCGCCGAGGAACCCATCATCTGGTTCATTATCTCGCTGACCGCGCTGATATTCAGCTCGTCGAACTGGAAATCGGGGGAGATAACGAGCGGGTTTCCGAGGAGCTGGTTCAGTATTAACTGAACATCGTCCTGTTTCAGTATCATCATATTCATGCCCGTTATGCCCGAAACATAAACGATCTTCACGCAGATAGCAGGCTCAAGGTTATCATAATTAAGGTCAGAACCCTTGACGACACTGACTTTCGGAGTTGTTATCCACACCTTGGCATTCAGCACCTCGAAGCCGGCCGTTGCAGCCGCGCCCATACTGATGCTTACTCTCTCGCCGACGGCGTCTATCTCGTATGGGGTGAACTCAACGTTTGCGCCATTTTCGTTAGCCATCTGTTACTTTACCTCAATTCTCTGTAAAATTTTCTATCATAATTGCCTTTTTATTGTTGTATGTGCCGAGCTTTCCGTCGCACCACACTCTGTCGCCTATCTTCACCGTGATATTGGAGTTGATATTCTTTCCGAGCGGGATAACGTCGTTTACCTGAAGCGTAAGCACCTCGTAGAGGTCGAGATTTATCTCTCCGAGCACCGCCTTTATCGTGAGGTCGGTAGAGCTGATGCCCGACATGATGCTGTCGCGTCTTTCCGCCTCGCGGTTTGCGTCGGTACGGCGCTTCGAGCCGGTGTATCTCGGGATAAACTTCTGCATTATCTCGTCGAGGTTTATCGCGGGGATACAAACCGAAACTATCGACTTGACGCCGTTTATCTCCACCTCAAGCGCGACGATAATGACCGTGTCCTCGTGACCTATCGTCTGAACAACTCTGGAATTTGTTTCTATGCCGATACGCTTTGGCTCACGGCTCCTTAAGCAGCTCCGCAAACGACTTCATCACATCGTTCATTATGGTTATTTCTATTTCGGTGAAATCGCGGTTGGTGTCGCGGTATTCGCCCTTTCCCCCGAGCAGACGGTCTATCATGGTATAGGTTATGGCGTTGGATATCTGGACGATAACGTTGGTTTCGCTGACCTCCTCGTTCTTTATCCCCATGTCGACCATGCCCATCATAACATAATCGGGAAGCGCGTTGTTGAACTCGCTGTAACGCTGCTCCTCGATATTGACGAGCGAAACGCGGCAGTAAAGCCTCAAAAGCCCCGTCAGATACGACGAAAGCAATCGCGCGTAGTTCTCGAAAATGCTGTCGAGTACCTTTATCTGCTCTTTTGTGAATTTCTTAGGGGCGCGGAAATCATATTCCTTGATCTTCGTTTCCTCTTTTGCGGCAACGATAGGCTCAGCGCCCATCGCGACGTTTTTGAGCATTTCATCTATCTGCGCTTGTGTAAGAACGTCAGCCACGCTGTTTCCCCCCAATCGGTATTGTGCAAGTCACTTATTCGCTGTCCTCCGCAGAACCGCCGCTGTCCGCCTCATCTCCGGAGTCGAATATGAAGCTGTCCGCATTGTCGAATATCTCGGGACCCTCGGGAACCTCAATTATCGAGCTGTCGCCCGGGAACAGGTTTTCGATATTCTGTATTATCTTATCCGCAGAGCCGTCCGGAAGCTTGCTGTAATCGTCTTCCTTCTGCTGAGCGTCGGGATCGAAGTTGTCGCTGTAAATGCCAAAGTCATGCTCGAGGATATCCTGGAGCGTTGCGGGATCGGTAAGATCGAGGTCGCTCTTAAGGAGCATTATCTCAACGCGCCTGTTCTTTGCCTTACCCTCGGGCGTGCTGTTGTCCGCGATAGGCTCGGTCGGACCGCAGCCCTTTACTCTGAACTTCTCGGTTGGTAGAACGGCGTTGAACTCAAGGTAATTTTCTACGCTTACCGCTCTGTTCGCGGAGAGCGCGAAATCATTTATCGCAGAAAAGCCCTGCGCCGTATGACCCGTTACCGTAAGGGTCTGTATACAGCCCGCAGCGGCCTTTATTCCGGGCGAAATGCCCCTGAGGACGTCCTTGCCCTCGCTTTTTAGCACCGCGCTGTCGGGGTCGAAGAACACGCCGTCGTCGAATTTTATAGTAATATGAGCCGCGCCCTGCTCTACCGCAACTGACTGCTCAAGATTGTTTTCGGAAACATAGTTGGAAAGATAGACATAAAGCTGGTCAAAGCTCTGGGGCAGTTCTCCGCTGCCGCCCTGCCCATGCGGGTCATCGTCGGTGACGCCGTTGCCCTCGGTCGCATTGGGGTCTAGGGAATCCAGGTATTCGTTAAGGTATTTTCCGCGGGACTGAAACGCTTGGTATATGTACTGCCACTTCTGCTCATCAAGGCTGGACGATGCATACAGCATAACGAAGAACGTAAGCAGCAGCGTGACCATGTCCGCATATGTATTCAGCCAGTCATTGCTATGATCCTGCTCGAACTTTTTCTGCCGCTTCGCCATAGAATACTGTCCCCTCTTTCCTTCATGCGGGAATACACCCGCCGATATTATATTGTACCATAAAATCGGGATATTTGCAAATACTTTTTATGTTTTTTTGATATGAAAACGTTATCATCTTATAATTCCGCTTCTTTTAACGCTTTATTTATATCAATGCGCGACATTTTAGCAGCAAAACTATTGTGACGCAGTTTTCTGTTTCAAAAATCACTTTGCCTCATGCATACTCTTCGGGAGCATGAACTCCAGCTTTTCCTGTATATATCTCGGGTTGGAGCCTGCCGCGATAGCAAGGACGCCCTCCTCGATTATCTGCATACAAAGCAGCTCGTCCTCATGGGAATTTTTAAGCGACATACCGAGCGGCGCGAAAACAACGTTCGCGAACAGCGAGCCGTAGAATGTCGTGATAAGCGCCTGCGACATACCTGCCGCAAGTCCGGAGGAGTCCTCCATGTTCGCAAGCATGTTGATAAGGCCGATAAGGGTACCCAGCATACCGAATGCAGGGAACAGCGCGACGCCCTTTTCAAAGAAAGCTCGTCCGTTTTCGTGGCGCTCGCACATGAAGTTGATGGAATCGTCCAGCATTCCGCGCACCTTTTCGGGGTCGTTCGCGTCGACGATGAGCATAAGGCTGGATTTCATAAACGGGTCGGTGCACTGGTTCGCGCTTTCCTCGAGCGCGAGAAGGCCTCTTGTACGGGCGATCTGCGCGTAATCGACGATCTGCTTTATGTATTTTTTCGGGTCATACTTCTTAGGCAGGAACGCCATTACGAACTTCTTCGGAACTCCCGCAAGATAAGACATCGGGAACGACGCGATAAGGCAGGCGATAGCGCCGCCGCAGGTTATCGCGAGCGACGAAACGTCGATAAAGTTACCCATATCGCCGCCGCCGAAAAGGATACCGAAAACGACCAGACCAAAGGCTATAACCCAGCCTATAATTAGTGAAATATTCACAATTTACCCCTCGCTTTTCTAAATTATGCGCTGCTTTCCGCGCGTTATGTCAAAGGCTCGCCGCTGTCTTTAGCAGCCCTTAGGGCAGCCCTGCGGCGCAGCCTGCTGTTGTCGATTATCTTTTGTTGTATCTCCCGCATACTCTCACGCACTATATAGCTGTGACCGTTGTTCATGTCAATAACGGTATCGGGAGTTTCTCTGACGGTTTCTATGAGCTGCTCGTTGAGCATAAACTGCTTCCCGTCAAGCTTTGTAAGAAATATCATGACGCTCCTCGAAAAAAACGGTATGTGCTGCGGAGCGCCCGCCCCGCAGCAAGCCGTGTTCAAATATTCAAATTAAAATTATCTCTTGAGGGAGAGAAGCTCCTCAAGCATGGTATCGGAAGTGGTGATAACTCTGGAGTTTGCCTGATAGCCTCTCTGGGTGGTGATAAGGTCGGTAAATTCCTGCGAAAGGTCAACGTTCGACATTTCGAGCGCGCCCGCAACCACGGAGCCTGCACCGCTGGTGCCCGCAATGTTTACCTTAGCCTCGCCGGAAGCAACGGATTCCGCGAACATCGTTCCGCCGACAGCGGTAAGTCCGTTCGGGTTGTCGAATGTCGCGATATCAACTCTTCCGAGAGTGAGATAGCCGTGTACCGCGTGGTAGCCGATGATGGTTCCGTCGGTCTGAACGGTTACGTTCTCGAGATCCTTGTAGCTCTGGTCGGAGCCTGTTCTGCCGTTCTGGAGATTGAACGTGGAGAGCGATTTCGCCGTCTTGGTGAAGAAGCTGTCCTGTCCGCCTGCGGGAGAAAGCGCAGGATTTGCGCCGAAGAACGCCTCGCGCTCCGCCGCGTTCATTACATAAGCTGTCGTAGTGTCATTAGCGTCCTGCTTAAGACCGGTCACATTGGAAATGGTTATGATCTTCTTGTCGTTTCCGCCTGCGGCGTCCTTTATTGCGTTATTGATGTCCTCGATAGTGGTGTCGTTGCCGACGGTAATGGTGAGGTTGTTCTCGTCCCATACCGCTTTTGTCTTCTGATATCCGGACGCATATGCGAACGTTACCTTGTAGTTGTTGCCGAACTCGCCCTTTTCCTGTACCGCGATATCAAAGCCCGCCTGAAGATCCTTGCCGCCCTGAAGCTTAACGGTCTGCTCGGTGCCGAACGCCTGCGTTCTTGCCGTTGTATCTGTCGGTACGACGAAGCCTGTGCAGGTAAGACCGGGGATAGTGGTTGTCGCGGAGGAATTGGCTTCGATATAATTCTGAATAAGGTCGTTGATATCCGACGCCGTTGTATTGTCGCCTATCTTTATCGTCCATGTATCGCTTGCATACGCTACCGATGCCGTAGCGCCGACAGTATAGGAAAGTTTAACTGTCTGCTTTGTTTCATAAATATCGTCCGCGGAGAAGTTTACATACGCATACTTTGTGCTTGTCGTGGGGGGAGTTGTTGTATTATCGGTCACGGTGTATGTATTGTAGATGTTGGCAGTGTCCTTCGCGGTCGAGTATTTAAGACCCGAAATGCTGTTCGACGCAGCGGTCGCCTCTACATCGTTGGGGATAGACTCGAAATCGAACTTAAGCTCGACATCGTCGGGAAGCTGAACGCCGCCCGCCAAGATAGCGTCGGATATAGCCTTTTCAAACTCGTCCTCGGAGGAATACTGCTCGTCGGAGTTGAAGAAAATGTTCAGAATGCCGCCCGAGTAGGTAGCGTAAGGATACTGGCTCTCGGTAAATGTTACAGAGATATTGGTGTTATCCGAGGGAGCGGAAGCGGAGATGGTAACGTTAGTGCCGTTGACCGTCTTTGTCGCGCTGGAGCAGTTGGCCTCTGTCGAGGGGATAACCATGCGGATTATCTCGGAGCCTGCATTCTGACCCTCGCTGTCGCCGGAAACGCCGAGGACATGATAACCGTTGGAGTCAACGAGGTAGCCCTGATCGTCGATGTTGAATACGCCCGCTCTGGTGTAGAAAAGGTTGCCCTCTCCGTCCATGAGCTGGAAGAAGCCCTCACCGTCAAGCGCCATGTCATAAATGCTGTCGGAGTAGGTGTAGCCCGACTGTGACATATTGTTCGTGGTGGTGTTCATCTTAACGCCGTAGCCGACCTGACGGGGATTTACGCCGCCGAGGGTAGCCGATGCGCCCGAGGGAGTTCTTTTTGTCTGATAATAAATGTCGGCAAAGGTAACAACGCTTGCCTTATATCCCGTAGTGTTGACGTTGGCGATATTGTTGCCTATAACGTCCATTTTCTGCTGGTGTGTTTTAAGTCCGGATACGCCGGAATATAGTGATTTAACCATTAGGTCGACCTCCGTATTTAATGTGCAGTTCCGCTGTGCGCGCCGCTTCATTCACAAGCGCCGCATGAATTCCCGTAGGTCCGTTCATATTATCACAGTGGAATCTATGTTTGTGAAAATGTTCCCCATCAGGTCCTCGTTGGACATGGTGGTAATTACCTTGTTGTTTTTCACGCTCACAACAAACGCTGTCTGATCCACCAGAACAAGTGTTTCGCTGCTGCCCTTGTCCGCGGCTATCTCCACGCCCTTGTTAAGGCGCTCGAGAGTGTTCCCCTCGGTAAGGTCGATGCTGCGCTCCTCAAGACGCTGTATCGCGTGTTTTGAAAATTCCACGCCGCCCTGCTTTTCGTCCAGCCGCCGCTGTAACGCCGCCGCAAAGCTTTCGCCGTCCTGTACGCTTTCGGGAGAAGCAATTCCGTTCGCCGCTCCTGTGCTGTTTCCGGTGGTAACGCTGATCTGATTGCGAAGCGCAAGGTATTCGCTTATCAGCATAATTAAGCCTCCGTGCTGTCGTCAGATATCCGCGATATCCTCAAGATCCGCGATATCCTCTTCTTCCGTTTCGGTTTCTACCGTGCCTGTCTGCTCGACGGGTGTTTCAGCCGCCTGTTCGCCGGACACGTTTTCCGTTTCGATATCCTCGTCGGAAATGCTTGCGTATCTCATCTCTACGACATCGTCCGTCTTATAGGAAACGCCGTTGATGATAATACTTATCTCGCCGTTCTTGACCTGTATCGAGTCGACGATGCCCGCATCCACAACATTTCCCGAGCTTGTTTTTGCGTTGACCGTCGCGTACATTACGATCATCATGGAAGCCGCCGCGATCCTGCTGCCAAGACTGTCCGAGGTGCTGTCCGAAGCGCTTACCGACGTGCTGCCGCTGTCCGCGATCGACGTTACCTTAGAAAGGTCAAAGCCTTTTCCGTCGATATAAACGGTATAGTTGTCGCCGTTTTTGACTACCTTTTCGACAACGCCTGTTTTTGTGACAAGCTCGCTGCCTTCCATCATACTTGCCGTCGCGGTCTTTCCAACGAGTGACGACGCGTAATTCGCCATGGAATATTTGCTGGAATCCTGCGCGTACTGGAGCTGTGTGAACTGCGCCATCTGCGTGATGAACTCCGTGTTCGAGGTAGGCTCAAGCGGGTCTTGGTTGGTCATTTCGGCTACGAGGAGATTAAGAAAGGTTTCGGAATTTACAAGCTCGCTTGTGGAATTGGTGAACTTATCCTTATACTTCTCGTAATTCGCCGCGATCTGTTCGCTGCTCGAAAGAATACCGTTAACAGTATCTGCCAAGATCATCTCTCCTTTCTTCAAAGATCACATTGCCGCGATAAGCTCCGCGAAAGATGTGTCGTCGTCCTCATCGGGCTTGTGCTGCGGTTCCTCGCGGTGATAGGGGTTCTTGCTGCTGCCGTTGTAGTCCTGCGCGTAGTGCTCCTGCTGCGATTCGCCGACCGTCTGCCAGCTCTCGAGCTTAACACCGCTGTTTTTCAGGCTGTCCAGAATGAGCGCGCCGTTTTGTTCGAGTATACGCTGCGTTGCGGACTTCTCCGCCGCGATTGTTACGGATACCGCTCCGTCCGCCGCCTTGCTGAGCTTTACGGTTATCTTTCCCAGCTCCTCGGGGTCGAGCGTAAGGCTGTATTCCGTTTTTTCGGGATCGCCCGTGTGCTCCGTGACCGCCGTTTTTACCAGCTCCTCCGCCTGCCGCACTATCTCCTCCCGCTTGACCTCAACGGTACCGCTGTCGGTGTGTACGGTGACTGCCTGCTGCAACGGCTGCTGAACGGGCTGCTCTGTCTGCGTCTGCGGCTTTTCGCTGTGGTCTGCCGTTTTTGCGCTGCGGAGCATTTCAAGCTCCTCCGACGCCGACTTGACCCTGTTTCTTAACGGTGACGCGCTTGTCTGCTCTGTGTTCGCCTGCGCCTGTTCGTCCGTTTCGGTGAATTTTCTCACCTCGGGGCGGGATATTTCGCCATTTTCCGCCGCCTTTGCGAGCGCCTGCGCCTTTTCGGTACCTAATGTCCGTGCAAGCTCGGAACTGCCGGTGTCATTGGGATTTTGCTGCATATCCTGCTTCTGCGACTGACCCGCCTGCGTTACTGCGGGCATTCCGGATGGGATATCCTCCGATTTTGCCGACATCGTATCAACAAAGACATCTGTTTTCCGAACATCTCTGCCGCCGTTTCCGACTTTTTCAGGCTGCCCCGCGAATACCTGCTGCGCCGCCTGTTCGGGAGCTGTATTGACAGCTGCTTCGGCTTGCTTTTGCGCCGATACGCTGTCTGTCGGGAACAACTGCTGCGCCATGGGCTGCTCTGCTACCGGCTCTGCCTGCTCGACAACCATATCATTGGTGTTCTCCGCTGCGGGCTGAACCGTTGTTTCTGTTTCCGCAGCGCCGAACGCCGATATCTCGCTAAGCTCCGCCGCCGCGTTGTCTATGACCATCGCCGCGTTTACAGCCATTGATCCGACCGTTTTTTCGCGCTCGTCCGACCCGCTCTCCGACTTGTTTTCGGGTGCATCGGCTTTCTCCGTCCGAGCTGTTTCCATTGCATTCAGAAGCATTTTTCCCTCTTCCGCAAGGAGCTCCTCGGGGATATCCGCCGCCTCGTCCGAAGCTGCCTTTTCGAGCAGAGCCGCGTTTTCTTCGCAGGGTATATCCTGCTGCGCGCTGCTTTCCGCTGTGCCGAATGAGCCGAGTATCTCCGCGAATTTCTCCGACTGCTCCGCTTCAAGCTCTTCGAGCCGCATCGGTATCGCCGCGTCGGATATCATGAAATCGCTTCGGCAATAGCCGCCTGTGCTCATTGTCACTGCCATATTCTCACCTCCTTATTTAATAATGTATATATCAAGGCTTTCGCCGTGATACCGTGATATCAATGTGTGCCCGCGCGGACGGTCTGCCCGCTGACGAACTCTTCGATAAACTGCTCGTTTTCCTTGGATTCGAGCGCCTTGTACTCCTCGAGCTGCTTTTCCTCGAGCTTTTCGAGGGTCTTTACGTCCTTTGTCGCCTCGACTACGGCGTCAAGCTGCTTTTCTATCTCCTGCTGCTTCATGACCGCCTGCTGCTCCTTCAGGTGTATCTCCTGCTGGAGCGTGACGATGTACCTTTTCCGCATGGCGATATCGCTCGCCATTGCTCCCGAAGCACACACAAGCTCAAGCTGCGCGCTCTGCTCGGCTACCTTTAAGCGAAGCTGCTCTGCCGAATCGTTTATTCTCCTTAGCTCCGCCTGTAATGCGCTGAGCGCGTTCTTCTGCCTGTCAAGCTCCTGTCCGCGGAAATCCTTTAGCTTCTCAAGAGTGAAATGGAACTTCTTCAAACCCTGTCACCTTACTTCTTCTCATCGCCGACCGCGTCGAGCAGCAGCTGAACCGTTTCGGGATAGCTGAAGCTCTCGCCGACCGCCTGCATAAGAAACGCGTTTATCTTGTCTATCTTCCTTATCGCCTCGTCAAGCTGCGGATTTGTGCCGTGCTTGTATGCTCCGATAGAGATGAGGTCGTAGTTGCTGTTGTATAGGGAGAGCAGGTTTCGCAGCTTTCCGGCTGCCGCTTTCTGCTCGGGGGTAACTATCTCCGACATAAGTCGGGAAACGCTCTCAAGGATGTCTATCGCGGGATAATGGTTCTGCGCCGCTATTTTTCTCGAGAGGATAATGTGCCCGTCGATGATACCGCGCACCGTGTCGGCGATAGGCTCGTTTGTGTCGTCGCCCTCGACAAGCACCGTGTAAATGCCGGTTATCGAGCCTTCGGGGAAATTTCCCGCGCGCTCAAGCAGCTTGGGCATATTGCTGTATATCGACGGCGTATAGCCTCGCGCTATCGGCGGCTCGCCCGTCGACAGACCGACCTCGCGCAGCGCCATCGCGTAACGCGTCAGGCTGTCCATCATCAGCAGGACATCTTTTCCCTGCTTCATGAAATACTCCGCGATAGCCGTTGCGGTGAGGGGGCATTTGCTTCGCATCATTGCGGGCTGGTCGCTTGTCGCGACTACCAGCACGGAACGCGCCATGCCCTCTTCGCCGAGGTCGCGCTCGATAAACTCGCGGACTTCTCTACCACGCTCTCCGACCAGCGCGATAACATTAACGTCCGCCCTGACCTTTCGCGCGATCATTCCCATAAGCGTCGATTTTCCGACGCCGGAGCCTGCGAATATTCCCATTCTCTGACCCTTGCCCATGGTGAGCATACCGTCGATAGCCTTGACGCCAAGCTCGATAGTTTCCTTTATGGGCGGCCTTGTGAACGGGTTTACGGGTATACCCGTGATGGGGACTTCGTCGGTGTATTCGATCTCGTCGCCGCCGTCGAGCGGATTTCCCGTCGCGTCGACAATTCGCCCGATAAGACCCGCGCCCGCCTTGACATTGAGCTTTCCGCCCGTGTTGTCGACGATGCTGCCGGGGCCTATCCCCTCTATATCTGTATACGGCATGAGCAGAATGTTGCTTTTGTTGAACCCGACGACCTCCGCTTTTATATACGATGTCATATCCTTTGAAAATATGCGGCAGACATCGCCGATATTACAAGCGGGGCCGCTCGCTTCTATGGTCATGCCGACGATTTTTTCGATCTTGCCCATGTATCGGAAGGTATCGGTCTTATCAATTTCCTCGCGGAATTTTCCGAAGTCAAACTCCAACTGAATACCTCCCGTGCTTTTACTCCTCTTCCGAGGACTCGTTTCCCCTGCGGAATTTTCCGCTGCCAAGCTCGCGTATCATGCGAAGCTGGGTCTGAATGCCCGCGTCGGTTATCTCGCTTCCGTTGTCGACGATAACGGTTCCCTGCTCTGCGTCGGGCAGAAGCTCGACCTCGACGTGCTCCGCGCCGCCGCAAAGCTCCTTAAGAAACTCCGCGTCGCCGGCTATCTCCTCGGACGCGCCGTTCTTGTCCAGCGTTATGCGGACAAGCTGCGAGCTGCGGAACTCCTTTGCCGCCTTTTTGATAAGCTTCTTTGCGGCAGTGCCGTCCTTGACGCTCATGCTGCCGAGTGTCACCTTGTTGGCGATATCCATAACGGTATCGAAAATATCCTTTTCGTACCTGTCAAACAGCGCCGCCTTTTCGGACATTATCCTTTCGGAAAACGCCTTCGCCTCGTTAAGGATATCCCTGCCCTGTGCAAGGCAAGCCTCGACGCCGTCCTTTCTGCCCTGCTCAAAGCCCTCCGCCTTTGCCTTGATAAACACGCTTTCGCGGTTGTTTTCCGCGTCTGCGGTTATCTCGGCAGCATTCTGCTGCGCTGCGGAAACTATCCCGTCTGCGCGGCGCTTTGCCTCGAGTATTACGTCCTTGCCCTGCTCGATATACTGCTCTTTCAGAAGCTCAAGCTCCTTGCGCCGTGCGGCAAGCTCAGCCTCAAGCTGAGCCAGCCTGCTCTCCCGCTCGGCGAGCTGCTCCTCCCTGTCGGGAACGGCAGCCGAAACGGTTTCGCCTTGCGCCCTCGGATTCTCCTGCGGGTGCAGCTCCACTTTGTTGGATATATCCACCCCGCCGCCGTAGCAGACGGAGTTTCTTTTTAGTACAGACAATCAAACACCTCCGTTGCCGCGGCAAACGTTACGCGATTATCTCGTCGCCGCTGCCGTGAGTGATGGTGATGACCTGATCCTGTTCCAGCTTTCTGATAACGCCGACGATCCTCTGCTGAGCCTCCTCGACGTCGCGCATACGGACGTTGTGCAGATACTCGATATCCGCCTGAAGATTTTCTCTCGCACGGGAGGAAATGTTCGCGAAAATGCATTCCGCGACCTCCTGCGTGGAGCCTTTGAGCGCGATAGCAAGATCCTTGGACTCGACCTGCTTTGTAAATTCCTGTATTGCCTGAGAATCCAGCTTGACGATATCCTCGAAAACGAACATCTTCTGCTTGATGAGGTCTGCCAGCTTCTGGTCGCGCGCGGACAGCTCGTCGAATATGTACTTCTCCGTCGCGCGGTCTACGTTGTTCATGATCTCCGCAACATAGTTGATACCGCCGACCTCCATGGAATCCGCCGTGGACAGGCTCGCGAACTTCTTTTCGAGCGACTCCTCAATTGCCTTTACGACCTCGGGCGAGGCTCTGTCCATGTTCGCGATACGCTCAACGACCTCGACGCGCTTCTCCTTCGGCAGCTCGGACAGTATCGCCGACGCCTGATCGGTTCGCGCGTAGGAGAGAATGAGCGCGATGGTCTGCGGGTGCTCGTTCTGGACGATCGCGAGCAGGTTCTTGTAGTCAGCCTTTCTTACGAAATCAAAGGATTTGGTCTTGAGCTGCTTTGTTATCCTGTTGAGCAGGTTATTCGCAGCCTCCTCGCCGAACGCCTTTTCAAGAACGGAGCGCGCGTAGTCATAGCCGCCCTCCGCAACTACTTTTTGTGTGAGGCACAGCTCGTAGAACTCGTTGAGGACCTCCTCCACCTCGTCGAAGGAGTGATATTCCATTCGCGCAAGCTCTACGGAAATTTCCTCGACCTCGCTGTCGGAAAGGTGCTTATATACGTTAGAGGCGTTTTCCGCGCCCATTGACGCCATTACAAGCGCTATTTTCTTTGCGGGTGTTAGCTCTTTTTTATCAGCCGCCATTTATATCCCTCCCTGCGTGATCACTTGTCCTCGCGGAGCATATTCTTTATAATGGAAGCAACGATCTCGGGGTTTGTGTTCGCGAAATCCGAGATCTCGCGCTTGAGAATGGTTTCGCGTGAATCCTTGTTTGCCTCCTCGGTAAGGCTGGCAATGTTGAAATCCACCTCTTCGGGTGCTTCCTGCGCAGTCGCCTCGGAAGCGGGCGATATTCCTGCGGCAGCCGCTGCCGCAAGAGCCTGTTCCTGTCTGCGTCTGATCTTCTTTTTGCGGCTCCTGCTCATGAACAGCGAAACGATAAGCAGTATAATGAGCAACGCGCCGAGTCCGACAACAATATAAAGCAGCATATTTCTGTAAGAATCAACAGGTCTTGTGCTTATATCAAGGTAATCGCCGTTTACGGTAGAACCGCCGTTGTTCCTCAGAGCGAACGATGTGTTGAATACCGAAACATTTTCAATATCCGTTCCCGCCGCGTTTGCGACAAGGTCCTGTATAGCCTCGCGCTCCGCCTCGGTCATGCTGTTGGTGTTCAGCATTACGGCGACGGAAAGGTTGTCGATGGAATAACCGTCCTTGATTATTTCCGTCTTGATATTCGTGACGTCGTACTGTATCTCGTCCTTTTTATAATAGTAGCTCTGACCGTCCTCAAGTCCCTCTAAGGTCGGGTAATCGGGCGAAGCGTCCGCATTCGGGGTCACTCCTACGAGGTTTCCGTCCGCGTCGAGCTTACCGCCCTCCTCGACATGAAGCTCGTGGTTCGTGACGCCGGTGTTGTCGTCGCCGCTCGGGAAAAACTCCTCCTTATTGGTCGTCATAATGTCATAATTGAGGATCGCGCTGACATTGATTGCGTAGCCGTTTTCGCCGTATATTTTGGTGAGCCATTCGTCGAGATCCGCCTTTATCGCCGCCTGCATCTCGCGCTGGAAATTAAGGCGCTTCGCAGCGACGAGCGTACCCGACGCGTCGCGTTCTCCGTTTTCCTCTTCCTCAAGAGATATCCACTCGTACTCGCGTCCCTGCGTGTCCATAAGGGAAACGTTGTCGTTTATAAGGCCGTCAACGCTGGAAGTTACCATGTTGAATATCGCGCGTACCTCCGCGTTTGTCAGCTCGTAGCCGTCGCGCAGCCTTAGAAC
The DNA here is from genome assembly GCA_945931735.1 of uncultured Clostridia bacterium. Lineage (GTDB taxonomy): Bacteria > Bacillota > Clostridia > Oscillospirales > Ruminococcaceae > CAG-115. Next base: position 4,719 of record CAMEPN010000001.1, on the reverse strand, counting down.
TATCGAGCAGGTGGGAGTGCTCTTATCGTCCACGAGGACATAATCCTTCTTTTCGCCGGTGTCAAGGTTTACGGTCGCCGTCTGTACCGCGTCAAGCGTTGCGAGCGTTGCCGCAATGCGTGTTTCGCGCTGCTGGCGCTGAACCTCGCGCTTGTCCGAATCCGTCGACCACAGGTCAACTCCGTCGTTCCAGATATCATAATTCGCGGACGACTTCGGATAGCCTTGAACGGTGAGCTGCATACGCAGATAATCCGCCTGCTCCTCGGGGACGATAACGTCGCCGTCCGACGTGAACGAAACGTCATTCACGCCGAGGCCGCTTATTACGCCGGCGATCTCGCTCGCTTCCTCGGTAGTAAGCCCCGAATACAGCACCGTGCTGTCCTTTTGGTTAAGTATTACCGCGAGAATAATTATTATCGCAACGACCGCTATCGGTACGGAAATGATAAGCACCTTTACCATTTTGGAGAAACCCGACCATTTTTCCTTGACGGTCGTCGTTACTTTTTTCAGTTTTTCGTTCATTAAAAAATGACCTCCGCGTTTTTTACCGCCATAGCGGCAGAACTATCCCCTATGCGGAAACTATACCTGCATATTGATAATAGTGCTGTACGCGCTGAGCACCTCGTTCTTTACCGTGGTAAGCAGCTCAACGGCGGTGTTCGCTTTGGTGATGTTCGCCTGTACCGCCGCGAGGTCGTCGATATTTCCGAGCATGATGTCAATGGCGTCGCGGTCGACCTGCTCGTTGGTTTCAATAACATTGTCGACCATGCCTCTGAAGATGTCAATAAAGCTTGCGCTGTCCGTGTTTATCGCCATAACGGACGATGTGTCCATCGCCTGCATGGCCTGCATAGCTCCAAGACCCTGTATAGGTGTCAGTTCCATTTTATGTATCCCTTCCGTTCATATATTGTCTTATCAGGTGTTGCCGATGTTGAGCGCCTTCTGTGCCATAGACTTTACAGCCTCGAACACGGAAAGGTTCGCGTCGTACATATTCGACGCCTCGATAGCGTCGAGCTGCTCGGTGGCAACGTCAACGTTGCTCTCGTATATGTATCCGTACTCGTCCGCGAGCGGGTGGGTCGGGTCGTAGACAGGCTCCGCGGGAGTTTCGTCCTCAACGACAGCCATCGCCTGTACGCCGCGGTATTTTATGTATTTGTGGAAATGCGCCTCGCCCGTTCCGAGCTTGGTGCGGAGGACGGACTTGAAGCTCTTGTCCTCCCCGAAAACAACCATCTGGCGCTTATAAACATCATCCGCCGTCGTCGCAACATCGTCCGCCATGGCAACGTTCTGCGAGATTATATCCATGCGGAAGCGCTCTGCCGTCATGCCCGACAGCGAAATATTAAGCGAACTTAAAAAAGCCATGCGTTACCTCCGTCACTTCGTCATCATTGCGGTCTTGATGCGCGAGAAATTGCCGTTCATCTGGCTGATGAGCGCGTCGTACTGTATCTGCGTCTTGGCAAGCTCCGCCTGCTGTGTGTCGTTGTCGACATTGTTCTTGTCGCCCTGATCGTTTGTTCCGTAGTCGGTAACGACCGCCTGCGCGAGGTTAAGCTCCTTTTTTACTGTTCCGTTGGCTCTGAGCTTGTCCCTGAGCACGCCGCTGAATTCAAGATACTTGCATTTATACCCGGGCGTATCGGCGTTGCTTATATTCTGCGATATGACCTGCTGCTTCTGCCACAGCACTGAAAGTCCCTGTTCGGTTATTCTGAACGCGGTGGTATCAAATAATGCCATAAAAACACCTCTAATATGTCCTATCGCTGCTCCCGAAATTAGGCTTTACACATTTCAGGGCAGAATTATCCCATTAATTATACTCTTCCATAATCAATTATACACCATTTGCGCCGATATTGCAACAATTTTTAAAAAAAACAAACTGTTTCTTTCGACTAATTATTTTTATCAATTGTCACTCGGGTTGACAAAGCGCCGTTTTAATTCACAAAATAAACAGATATGTGCACGATTATTAGCAACTTTACCAATTTATTATCCACTTTTTCGGTTATTATAACAACAAACTCCCTGTCCCTTTGAAATTGTCAGCTGTCAAAATACGGCAGAAATCGACTGTATGCGTCATATCATTAAATACATATAAGCGTATTTACAAGCCGCGGTTAGCTATAACTATCTGTCATATTGACCAAATATTTTGGCGCAAATTCTGCTAATTTTCTTCAAAAATCTTTGGCGAATTTTGTAGATTTTTTATCAATTATATGGTATAATACATATTGATATATCACGTTAAGCATTGGTAACGAATATATTCCCCTTCCGCAAAATATTATTTTGTCGGACAGGCAGGCTACGCAACCGCGCGGTTAACGAAGCGGTGTATCAATTCAAGGAGGCTGAAAAATGGCTTTTAAAAAGAGTGCGGTTCCCTTTGCGGGAACGGCTGAGCAGAAAGAAAGGCTCATGGCGGTGATCGCCGAGCACAAGGACGATAAGGGCGCGCTGATGCCCATTCTCCAGAAGGCTCAGGAGATCTACGGTTACCTTCCCATCGAGGTGCAGCAGATGGTCGCGGACGCCATGGAAATACCGCTCGAGAAGGTTTACGGCGTCGTTACGTTCTACGCGCAGTTCTCCATCAACCCCAAGGGCAAGTACAAGATCTCTGTTTGTCTTGGAACTGCTTGCTACGTTAAGGGTTCCGGCGATATCTACAACAAGCTTATGGAAAAGCTTGGCATAAGCGGAGGAGAGATAACCCCCGACGGCAAGTTCTCTCTCGACGCCTGCCGCTGCATCGGCGCGTGCGGTCTTGCTCCCGTCCTCACGGTAAACGAAGACGTTTACGGCAGACTGACCGTTGACGACGTGGACAAAATACTCGAAAAATACAACTGAGCGACCGGCGGAAAATAATCCCCGACTAACAGGAAGGAATACTTGATATGATAAAAACTATCGATGAGCTGAATGCTGTCAAGGAAAAGTCAGCAGAGGTAGTAAGCACCCGTATCGAAGGCAAGGACAACGGCGTAAGAGATGTGCTTGTCTGCGGCGGCACCGGCTGTACCTCCAGCGGTTCGGCAAACATAATCAAAAAGCTCCATGAAGAGCTTGAAAAGAACGGTCTTACCGATAAGGTGAACGTTATTAAGACAGGCTGCTTCGGTCTGTGCGCACTCGGCCCGATCATGATCGTTTACCCCGAGGGCACGTTCTACTCCAAAATGGAAGTTGACCATATCCCCGAGATCGTTGAATCCCACCTCAAGAACGGCGTTCCCGTAAAGAAGTATCTCTACGCGGAAACAGTCGACGGCGACAACATAAAGTCCCTCAACGAAACCGCTTTCTACGCAAAGCAGCACCGCGTCGCTCTCAGAAACTGCGGCGTTATCAGCCCCGAGCACGTCGAGGAATACATAGCTCGCGACGGTTATCAGGCGCTTTATAAGGTGCTCACCACAATGTCCCCCGATGACGTTATCAACACACTCATCTCCTCGGGTCTGCGCGGACGCGGCGGCGGCGGATTCCCCACCGGTCTTAAGTGGAAGTTCGCAAAGGCGAGCGTAAACGAGCAGAAGTATGTATGCTGCAACGCCGACGAGGGCGACCCCGGCGCGTTCATGGACCGCTCCGTTCTCGAGGGCGACCCCCACTCCGTTATCGAGGCAATGGCGATCGCAGGCTACGCTATCGGCGCAAATCAGGGCTATATCTACGTCCGCGCAGAATACCCCATCGCTATCGAGCGCCTTGAGATCGCAATAAAGCAGGCAGAAGAGATCGGTATGCTAGGCGACGATATCTTCGGAACAGGCTTCAGCTTCCGCCTTGGCTTAAGACTTGGCGCGGGCGCGTTCGTCTGCGGCGAGGAAACCGCGCTGATGACATCCATCGAGGGCAACCGCGGCGAGCCCAGACCCCGTCCTCCGTTCCCCGCAGTAAAAGGTCTGTTCGGAAAGCCCACCATTCTCAACAATGTTGAAACCTACGCAAACGTCTGTCAGATAATCCTTAACGGTCCCGAGTGGTTCGCTGCAATGGGTACCGAGAAGTCCAAGGGCACAAAGGTATTCGCGCTCGGCGGAAAGATCCACAACACCGGCCTTGTTGAAGTCCCCATGGGAACAACGCTCCGCGAGGTTATCGAGGAAATAGGCGGCGGTATCCCGAACGGTAAGAAGTTCAAGGCTGCGCAGACGGGCGGCCCCTCCGGCGGCTGCATTCCTCCGCAGTACCTCGATATCCCGATCGACTACGACAACCTTATCTCCATCGGCTCTATGATGGGCTCCGGCGGACTTATCGTAATGGACGAGGACAACTGCATGGTCGACATCGCGAAGTTCTTCCTCGACTTCACCGTTGACGAGTCCTGCGGCAAGTGCACACCCTGCCGTATCGGAACCAAGCGCCTCTACGAGATCCTCACCAAGATCACACAGGGCAAGGCAACGATGGAAGACCTCGACAAGATGGAGAAGCTCTGCTACTACATCAAGGAGAACGCTCTGTGCGGTCTGGGTCAGACAGCTCCGAACCCTGTTCTTTCCACACTGCGCTATTTCAAGGACGAGTACATCGCCCATGTAAAGGACAAGAGATGCCCCGCGGGCGTTTGCAAGGATCTTCTCCAGATCCGCATCGACCCCGAGAAGTGCAAGGGCGGCGCGCTCTGCTCGAAGAAGTGCCCTGTCGGCGCCATCAGCGCCG